>JAJPZM010000443.1:0-6255 GCA_021204335.1 Parabacteroides sp.
ATACACATTATCCTACTATTGAGAGTTATTTGAATAGGACGATCAAGCAAACTCATTTTATACTACATATAATTAGCATTATGGAAAAAAGTATTAAAGGTACACGTACCGAACAAAACTTATTGAAATCATTTGCCGGTGAATCTCAGGCAAGAAGTCGTTACACATTTTTCGCAAGCACAGCTAAGAAAGAAGGCTACGAACAGATTGCAGGTGTTTTCATGGAAACAGCTGAACAGGAAAAAGAACACGCTAAACGTTTCTTTAAGTTCCTCGAAGGCGGTATGGTGGAAATTACTGCTTCCTATCCTACCGGCGTGATCGGCACAACAATGGAAAACCTGGCCGCAGCGGCTGCCGGTGAAAATGAAGAGTGGGCTGAATTGTATCCCGCTTTTGCTGACATCGCTGAAGAAGAAGGCTTTAAAAACATTGCTGTGGCTTTCAGAATGATCGCTAAGGTAGAAGCCGAACACGAAAGACGTTATCGCAAACTGTTGGCTAAAAAGGAAGCCTGCCAGGTATTCGAGAAAGACGAATCCATCCTGTGGCAGTGCCGTAACTGCGGTTTCGTGATCGAAGGCAAGAAAGCGCCGATGAAATGTCCGGCTTGCGAACATCCGCAGGCTTATTTCGAGCCGATGAAACAGAACTACTAATCGCTGTTGCGGAAGTAGAAAATTTAGGCGTCCCTGTCCAATATTATTTGGATGGGGACGTTTTTTATTTGTATTCAGGCGAATAAAATATATCTTTACCAGCCTATTACGACTTAATTCTAATTTTGATGAATAGTTGATTGGATGAGTATATCGATTAAGAATCTGAATAAAGTGTACCCGAACGGTAATCACGCGTTGAAAGACATAAATCTGGAGATACCGACAGGAATGTTCGGACTGCTGGGGCCGAATGGTGCCGGGAAGTCTACGCTGATGCGCATTCTGGTTGCCTTGATGGAACCTACCTCGGGGTAGGTGGATATCTGCGGGTATGATCTGCTCAGCCAACGAAAAGAGATTAGAGGTCTGTTGGGCTATCTTCCGCAGGATTTCCGTTTCTTCGCCAAGTATAAAACCTACGAGTTTCTGGATTATGCCGCCCGTCTGTCGGGAATGACCAGCGGAAAGCAACGGAAGCAGGCGGTGGATGCCATGCTGGAAAACGTCGGGCTATTCGATGTGCGCGAACGTTATGCGAACAAGCTGTCGGGCGGTATGAAGCGCCGGCTTGGGATTGCCCAGGCATTGATCCATCATCCGAAAGTAATCATTGTGGACGAACCGACTACCGGGCTCGACCCCGAGGAACGTATCCGTTTCCGCAACCTGCTCTCGGAAGTGAGCGAAAATGATGTGACGATTATCCTTTCTACCCATATCGTGGGCGATATATCCAGTACCTGCAACTGCATGGCGTTGATGAACAGGGGCGAGGTTTCTTTCTACGGTTCGCCGCAGGATATGCTGAAGCAGGCGGAAGGGAAAGTGTGGCGCATCAAAGTGACCGGTGACGAGCTGCACGAGGTGGATAAGAAATATCCTGTTATCTCGACCATTCCGTCGGGTGCGGGCTGGGAGGTGCAGGTGGTTGCTGACGCGATCGAAGGGTATGAAGCGGAAAGTTATCCGCCCAATCTGGAACATGCCTACGTATATTATATGGAGAATAAGTTAAACCTTTGGACAAACGATTAATATCCCCCTCTTATGTCTTTTATCAATAACATACAGTCGGTCGCTACATACGAAAGCAAGATATTGATCCGTAGCTGGTTCTTTAAGGTTTTCACTGTACTGGCTGTCGTGATACTCGGATTACTGGACTTCGCTTTTCTGGTTGCCGAGGATGGCGGAGGGATGTGGATCGTAAAAGCGATTCCGTCTAACCTGCCTTATTTTAATCTGTTATTGCTGAATACGGGGCAGGCGGTGATCTGCATATTCCTGGCTTCGGAGTTTCTGAAAAGGGATAAGAAGCTGGATACTTCGGAAGTGTTTTATGTCCGTCCGCTGAGTAATGCCGAGTATGTGATCGGGAAGATATGGGGAACCTGCGGGTGTTCCTGATCCTAAACCTTATTATTATGGGGATCGCCCTGCTGTTTAATTGCATTGCTTCGGGGATGGGGATCGACTGGCTCTCGTATCCGGTCTACTTCCTGCTGATCAGTATTCCTACGCTGGTCTTTATCATCGGGCTGTCTATCTTCCTGATGTTGGTATTGAAGAACCAGGCGTTGACGTTTATTATCCTGTTGGGATATATCGGGCTGACGATCTTTTATATCGGCGATAAGTTTTATTATCTGTTCGATTATATGGCTTACAGCCTGCCGCTGACCAAGTCGACCATTGTCGGCTTCACCAACCTGGAAGCGATATTGAACCATCGGGCGATCTACTTCTTTGCCGGGTTGGCTTTTATCTTCTTTACGATCTTCCTGTTCAGGCGGTTGCCTAATTCGTCGCGCAGCAATTATCCGTGGTTGGTTCTTTCGTTCGGCATGCTGCTGGCGAGCGGGGCGGCGGGATACAAGCATGTGCATACCATTTTGCAGGAAGGAGACAGTCTCGCGCTCTACACCGCCATTAATAATAAATACGTGCAAACACCCAGAATGACGATCGACCGCTACGATATTTCTCTCGAGCAGCAACCGGAAACCTTCTTTTCGGAAGTTACGATGAAAGGGACGGCGTTGGAGGCGGCTTCCGTTTTCACCTTTTGTCTGAATCCGGGCTTGCAAGTGCAGGAGATAACGAGGGACGGGAAGTCGCTCCGCTTCGAACGGGATCATCAGATCCTGCTGGTCGATTTCGGCGAACAGATCGTTCCGTCCGATACGGTGACTTTCTCAGTTACATACGGGGGAAAGATAGATTCGCGGTTCTGTTATCTCGATATTCCGGCAGAGGTTTTGCAGCGGGAATATACGAACTTCCTGTTCAATATAGATAAACAGTATGTATTCCAGACAAAGGATTTCCTTTTATTTACTCCCGAAACATACTGGTATCCGCGTCCAGGTACGGCTTACAGCGATGTGAGTTCCGACTGGCAGCAGACCTATTTCAGCCAGTTCCGTTTGCAGGTAACGCCTCTTCCCGAACTGGTTCCCCTTTCGCAGGGCGAAGGGGTGAAGGCTGACGACGGCAGTTATTCTTTTGAAGCCAAATATCCGGTGCAGGCGGTTTCGCTGATCGTTGGTAAATACAAGCAGCAAAGTGTAATGTCTGCCGACAGCACACTTTATAGTATATGGCATATCGAAGGAAATGATTATTATACGGCGACTTTCGATTCGATCCGCGATACGATCCCTTCCCTGGTGAATGATATAAAAGAGAATCTGGAGCGTACCTACAAACTGTCTTATCCGTTCAGCCGTTTCTCGGTAGTCGAAGTGCCGGTGCAGTTCTCCTCTTATCCCCGCGCCTGGTCGCAAGCTCAGGAGACGGTGCAACCGGAGATGGTTCTTTTCCCGGAAAAGGGATGCACATTCGGACAACTGGATGTGGATAAAGCATGGAAAAGCCAGGTCAGATGGACGAAACGTGGCGGTCGTGATATCACAGAGACAGAGGCGAAGATACAGGTCTTTAATAATTTCCTGTGGGCTTTCACCCGGCAGGAAGGCAATTATAATTTCTCGTCGAGCGGCCGGGGAAGCTTTAATATATCATCAGAAGCCAATCCTTATTTCCTGTTTCCGCAGTTATATAATTTCCGGTATAATATCTTTTCTCCCGAATGGCCGATGGCTAACACAGCTATCGAACTCTATTTGCAGAAGAAATCGGACAACTCCGGCTGGGAGCGCGATATCAACGGCATCAGCAACAACGAAAAGGCAAGCCTGTTGATGGAAAAGCAAACTTTCAAGGAGTTGCTTGCCGATGTGGAACACCGCGACTTGCTTACCAATATCATCAGCCTCAAGACCTACCGGCTTTTCGCCCTACCGGAAATAAATATCGGGGTAGATGCTTTCAGGGATTCCCTCTATACACTGCTGGAACGGAATACTTTCCGGAATATCCAGTTCGAAAGCTTGCTGGATACGTTGGGACAGGTTAGCCATGCGGATATCCGTTCGGGCTTTGCCGAATGGAAACGTCCGACGCCGCCCCCTTATTATAGCGTGGAGAAAATGGAAGTAACCAAGGTGACAGACCGGGGAGAAGAAAGCTTCGTCCTAAAGATACAGATCAGTAATAATTCGGATTATGAAGGCATCGTCCACCTGGAAGTGCAAGGCGTGCAGCGGGGCGGACAGCAGCCCGACCCGCGTACAAACCGTAAGATCATCCTCGAACCGCATCAAACCAAGCTCCTGGTTTCCGTCTGGGAGAATGCGCCCCGCTATATCACGATCAATACGATGATCTCCGGTAACCTGCCGAGCGTGATCAGCCAGCAGATAGGTAATATAAAGGAAGAAAGAAAGCGGCAACCGGATGAGGAAGGCGATTTTATCATCTCCGGTTTTTCCCATGACAACGACGGCGAGATCATTGTCGATAACGAGGACAGTGCGTTGTTTGTGCTCTCGGAGCCCGATGTGGTCGGCTTGCTCCCGAAGTGGCTGGATAAGGTGGGCGACACCTCTTTTAAGTATTCGGGTGTTTCCGATTGGCGCCCGCCGTTGCAATGGACGGCTACGACCAACAATAATTATTACGGCAAATATATCCGTTCCGCCTACGTGATCAAGAGCGGCAACGGCAGCCAGACCGCCACCTGGAAGATACCCGTACCGGCCGAAGGACAATATGATGCCTATTATTATGCAAGCAAAAGCAACGAGATGCGCTACAACGACCGGATGGAAGCCGAATACCGTTTCAAGGTTCGGCAGGGTGAGGAGACGGAAGATGCGTATATCAACCTGCGGAAAGCCAATGAGGGTTGGGAGCAGCTGGGTGTCTATTATTTCACCGCCGATACGGCTTATATCACCCTGACCAACGAGTGTAAACTAAGAAGTGTGGCGGCCGATGCCGTCAGGCTTGTCAAACGATAATCATTTAAAAACAGTCTACTTATATGCAAAGAGAGTTAGTATGGATGAAGAAGATAGTGCTGGCAATGGTTGTCCTTCTGGGAGTGCCGTCGGCATCCCGCGGGCAGTTGTCGCTGACTATCGAGAAAGCACTGGATATAGCCGAGGAGAACAGTCCGACCCTGCGCCGTTCGCACATGAACCTGGAACGTTACCAGGAGACGTTGATCGCGCAACGGGCTTCCCTCAAATCCAAGTTCTCGCTCAACCTCAACCCGGTGGGGTATGAGAAGAACCGCCGCTTCGACAACCGCCTGTCGCAATGGTACACCAACGAATCGTTTACCACCAGCGGCACGTTCCGGGTAGACCAGCCTATCCTCTGGACGGACGGCGAGATCTCGTTGATCAACACCTTCGGCTGGCAGGATAACAACTCGAATATCGACGGGGAGACGAACAGCAATAAGGCGTTCAACAATAACCTCTACCTGCAACTTTCACAGCCAATCTTCACTTATAATAAACGGAAAATGGAACTGAAACAGATAGAATACGATTATGAAAATGCCAATATCAGCTACGCCCTGCAACGCCTGAATACGGAGAAAGATATCACCAACCAGTTCTATAATGTCTATATGACACAGAGCCAGTTGACCATTACCCGCGAGGAACTGGTCAATGCCCAGCAGAGCTACGACATTATAAAGAATAAGGTAGAAGCCGACCTGGCCGCCAAAGACGAACTGTTCCAGGCGGAACTCAACCTGGCCACCGCCCGCTCGTCCGTCGAGGAACAGCAAGTGTCCCTCGAAAACGCCAAGGACAAGTTGAAGCAAACATTGGGAATGAACCTCAACGACGACCTGATGGTCTTTGCCGAGATAGAAGTCAAGCCGATTGACGTCAACCTGCAACAGGCCATTACTCATGGCTTGGATTCGCGCCTGGAACTTCGCCAGCGGGAGATAAAAAGCGATGAACTGGGCTTTAGCATGATCAAGACAAAGGCGCTCAACGAGTTCAAGGGAGATATCTCCGTCTCCTTCGGACTGATCGGCGACAACCGTAACTTCGATAAGATCTATGAGAACCCGACGCAGAACCCGCGCGTCGCTATCAGCTTCACCGTCCCGATCTTCGACTGGGGGGGGGGGAAAGAAAGCCCGCGGGCGGGCCGAAAAGGTGGCGCAGAATAACAACAGCCTCGACTACCCGGGGGACAAGGGCGCCAGCGAAGGAAATAA
>JAJPZM010000443.1:6265-34480 GCA_021204335.1 Parabacteroides sp.
CCCGCCCCCGAACCCGCGCGTCGCGAGCCGCCCCCCCGTCCCGCTCATCGACTGGGGGGGGGGAAAGAAAGCCCGCGTGCGTGCCGAAAAGGTGGCGCAGAATATCAACAGGCTCGACTTCCACGAGGACAAGGTCGACATCGAACTGAATATCCGCCAGGTATGGCGCAACCTGGAGAATCTCCGTACGCAGATCAAGATTGCCGAACAGAACGTGACGAACGCTCAGCTCACCTACGACCTGAATCTGACGCGCTACCGCGAAGGCGACCTGACGGGCATGGAGATGAGCCAGTTTCAGACACAACTCTCGAACAAGAAGATCTCCTACACGCAGGCTCTGATCAACTATAAGATAGAATTACTGAATCTCAAAATACTTTCCCTCTACGACTTCGAGAAGAATACTCCGATCGTGCCGATGGAAGACTTAATCTCAGAAAAATAATCCCCCATGAAACAGTATAGTCATCCTTTCGTCTCTCTTTTATTGCTTGCCGCGCTGGCAACCGGTTGCAACAACCAGCCTCAGAATGCGCCCGGCGATATTGCCACCCCTGTATCCGTTACGGAACTGAAGAAGGGCTCGATCAGCAAACTGGTCAACACGACCGGAACGGCTCAGCCCACCTACGGTGTGGATCTTAACTCGGAAATGAGCGGCTTGTATAAGTTGCAGACCAATCCCAAAACCGGCAAGCCTTTCAAGCTGGGCGACCTGGTGTCTAAAGGACAGCTCATCATCCGCCTGGAAGATAAGGAATACGAAAACGGCATCGCCATCGACGCCAAGGAGCTGAGCCTTGAAATAGCCGAGCAGGAGCAAAACAAGCAGAAGACTTTATACGAGAAAGGCGGCGTCACGCTCAGCGAGATGCGCAATACCGAGGTGAAGGTGACCAATGCCCGCTACGACCTGGAGAATGCCCGTCTCAATCTGGAAAAGATGAACGTGAAGGCTCCTTTTGATGGCGTGATCGTCAACCTGCCTCATTACACGACCGATGTAAGGGTGGAGCAGGGCAAGCCGATGGTCGGCATCATGGATTATGCCCGCATGTATATGGATATCAACCTGCCGGAGAGCGCCATCAGCTACGTAAAGGCAGAGCAGCCGGTATATATTACGCATTATACCTTGCCGGGCGATACCCTAAAGGCGGTCATCAGCGAACTGTCGCCAGCTATCAGTACGGAGACACGCACTTTCAAAGGCAAGGTATTGATACAGAATAGCGGCTTGAAGCTGCGTCCGGGAATGTTCGTCAAGGCGGATATTGTGGTCGATCGTGCCGACAGTGCCATCATCATACCGAAAGATGTGGTGCAATCCAACCGCCGCCGCAAATATGTTTTCATCGTGGATAAGAATACAGCCATCCTGCGAAACATCAAGATCGGTCTGGAAGACGAGAACAACATCGAAGTGCTGGAAGGCCTGCGCGAAAACGACAACCTCGTCACCAAAGGCTTCGAGACACTGAAAGAGAATAGTAAGGTGAAGGTACAGAAATAGTATGAAGAATATAGTCAAATTCGCAGTAAGCAACCCGGTTACCATCTGCATGGTCGTGCTGGCTATCCTCTTGTTGGGGAAGATTTCGTACGACCAGCTGAGTGTCGACCTGCTGCCCGACCTGAATAATCCCCGGCTGTTTATCGAACTGAAAGCCGGCGAGCGTCCGCCCGAGGAGATCGAGAAGCAGTTCGTGAAGAACATCGAGTCGATGGCGATTCGGCAGAGCGACGTCACGCAGGTATCGTCGGTCATTAAGGCCGGATCTGCCCGCATTACGGTGGAGTATGCCTGGACAAAGGATATGGATGAAGCTTTCCTCGACTTGCAGAAAGCGATGAATCCCTTCTCCCAGAACAAGGAGATAACCGAACTGAAGATCACGCAGCACGATGCCAACCAGTTGCCCGTCGTCCTGATCGGCATGTCGCATCAGTACATCACGAATATGGCGGAGCTGCGCAAGGTGGCGGAAAGTTATATCCGCAACGAGCTGATCCGCCAGGAGGGTGTAGCCGAAGTGACTCTGTCGGGACAGGAGGAAAGCACGCTGACCATTCATACCGACCCTTATAAACTGGATGCCTTCGGCTTGAAGATAGAAGATATCGCCTCGCGTATCGAGGCAAACAACCAGAGCATCTCCGGAGGCCGTGTCAGCGAACTGGGCTTGCAGTATCTGGTAAAAAGTTCGAGCCTGTTCAATTCGGAAGCCGATTTCGAGAATCTGATTGTCGGCTATAAGCCGGTAGCCCGGCAGGAGACAGGGACGGCGGCAACTTCCGCCACCTCGGCGGAAGCGACCGGATCGGGCGGCGACAAAGCTCCGCTTTTCCTACGCGAAGTAGCTACCGTGAAATTCGAGAATGCCCGTCCCGACAACATCGTGCGCATCAATGGCGAGCGGAGCCTCGGGCTGTCGGTCTATAAGGAGATGCACTATAATACGATCAAGGTTGTAGACGGTGTGACCCGCCAGCTGGCAACGATCAGTCAGGCGTTGCCCGGCTATCGCTTTCAGGTGATAACCAACCAGGGGACGTTTATCAAGAATGCGATTGGAGAGGTGAAGGAGAGTGCCGTACTGGATATCATCCTGGCGGTGATCGTCCTGTTCGTTTTCCTTCGGAGGTTCGGGACGACGCTGATTGTCAGTCTGGCGATTCCGATCTCTATCGTGGCTACGTTTAATCTGATATTCTTTAGCGGTCTTACACTGAATATAATGACGCTGGGCGGACTTGCGCTCGGTGCCGGCATGCTGGTGGATAATGCGATTGTGGTGATCGAGAGTATCTTCCGCAACCAGGAGAAAGGGTTGCCGGTGCGGGAAGCCAGTATTACGGGGACGTCGGAGGTGGCGGGGGCGGTGATTGCTTCCACGCTGACGACGATTGTCGTTTTCCTGCCGATCGTCTATCTGCATGGGGCGTCGGGCGAGTTGTTCAAGGATCAGGCTTGGACGGTGACGTTCTCGCTCGTCTCGTCGTTGTTTGTGGCCATCTTCGTTATTCCGATGTTGTATGATCGGTTGATGAGAAAGAAAGATGACACACCCCCTGCCCCCTCTCGAGAGGGGAGTCAGATACCATCAGACACTACGAAAAAAGAGTTGCGAAATAGCATCTTAACCGATCGTTATTCGCGGTTGCTGCGCCGGCTGGTAGGGCGGCGGTGGATTGTTATCGCCGGGGCGGCTGGGCTGTTGGTGGCAACGGGTTTTCTGATTCCGTTTATCGGGACGGAGTTTATGCCGCGCACCGAAAGCAAGGCGTTTACCGTGCTGGTGAAGATGCCCGAAGGGACGCGCCTGGAGCGGACGGCATCGGCCGTCGCCAACCTGGAGGAGCTGCTTTATACGATTACAAATGATAGCCTGTCGACCGTTTATAGCCATACCGGCGAGGGCACCGGCTCGGAGAATGCCATCTTCGAAGGGGAGAATACGGCGATGATGAAAGTAATCCTTTCCCCCGAATGCAAATTGCCTCCTGAGGCAGTCATTGAACAGTTCGTCCATACGGCCGAGAATCCCGACGGCCTGGAACTGACCATCCAGCAGGAGGAAAACTCCTTCAGTAGCCTGCTTGGCAGCAAAGGCGCCCCGATCGTGGTCGAGGTGAAAGGGGAGGAGCTGGACGAAATAGCCGCTATCACCGAAGAAGTGAAAGCCCGCATGCAGGTCGTCGGTGGGCTCTACAATATCATCTCCTCCATCGAAGACGGTGCCCCCGAGATTACTATCTCCATCGACCGTACGATGGCAGGTATCAACAACCTGAGCGTATCGACCGTGATCGATCAACTGAAACAGCAACTGAGCGGGAAGGAAGCGGGAAAGATGGATTACCGGGGCGAAATGCGCGACATCATCATCAAAACGCCCGACATCTCCCTCCAAGCCCTGGGCGACCTGGTCATCAAGAATGGCGACCAGGAATTCCGCCTGCGCGAGATTGCCACGTTCAGCGAGTCGCAAGCCCCGAAGGAAATCTATCGCCGGGGGCAGAACCGCATCAGCCAGATAATGGCGAACATGGATGCCGGACGGTCGCTCGATAAGGTGGCGACGGAGATCCGCGGATCGGTGCGCGACATCCAGCTTCCGCCCAACTACTCGATTACGGTGACGGGCGAGGAAGAGAAGCGGCAGGAGTCGATGAACGGTCTTTTGTTTGCCCTCGCTTTGTCGGTGATACTGGTGTATATGGTGTTGACCTCGCAGTTCGAGTCGTTGCTCCACCCGTTCACCATCCTGCTGACGATTCCGCTGGCGGTGGTGGATGCCATCTGGCTGTTTTTCCTGACCGGGACGACGATTAATATGATGGGCGTAATCGGTATCGTTATGCTGGTGGGCATCGCGGTCAACAACTCGATCATCCTGGTAGACCGCATCAACCAGCTGAAAGCCGCCGGTGCCGATCTGACGGATGCCATCGTCGAGGCTGGCCGCCAACGTATCCGCCCCATCATTATGACGACGTTGACAACCATCCTCGCCCTGCTGCTGATGACACTGAGCTTTGGCGAAGGGGCTTCGCTGCGTTCGCCGATGGCTATCGCCGTAATCGGAGGGCTAATCACATCTACTTTAATGAGTCTGATGGTTATCCCATGCGTCTATTATGTGTTGGAAAGGATGAAAAAGAGATGAAAAATGCCGGAAACAATGTTGCCGGGGAGATAAAAGCGATTTACTATGGAAGAAACAATGTTTCCGGCATAGTAAAAGTGGTTGGAAATGAAAGAAACAATGTTTCCGACAGGGTAAAAGCGGTTGGAAACGCCGGAAACATTGTTTCTTCCGTTTGGAAAGCGATTCGAGTCCCAGGAAACATTGTTTCTAACTAAAAGAAAGCATATGAACTTTTTACTACATAGAAGAATAACGATCTGTATGCTGTTTGTGGCGCTGACCCTGCTGGGTTACGTCTCCTACAAGCAGTTGCCGGTGGAGCTGCTGCCGAATGCCGAGCTGCCGGTGATGTTCGTGCAGGTGGCTTCGGGGCAGGATATGGATCCGTCGTATGTGGAGTCGGAAGCGATTATCCCGCTCGAGGGGGCGATCAGTTCGATCGGCGGGGTAGAGAAGATACAGTCGAATATCGACAGCCGGCAATCGAGCATACAGATCGATTTCAAGCATACGGTCAATTTCAAGATCACGTCGCTTCGTTTGCAGGAGAAGATAAACGAGGTGGCGGCCACGCTGCCCGACGGCTTCACCGTCCAGTTGATGAAGGTAGACGTAAAACAGCTGGCGAACAACTTTATGGTGTTGCAGGTGCGTGGCTCGGGCGGCATCGACCGCGTGCGCAACATCGTTGACAAAGAGATCCGTTCCGACCTGAAGAATATCGATGGCGTTGCCGCCGTCAATGTGTATGGCGGACGGAAGCGGGCGATTGAGGTACACCTCAACCCCGAGGCCTGCCGAGCGTTGGATCTGACGCCCGGCAAGATCAGCACCCTGTTAACGCAGAATACGCAGGACAAGGCATTCGTAGGCTTCGTGGATGAACCGGATAGCAAGTATTTCATCCATGTAAACTCCCTGTATACGCAGGTGAGCGACCTCGAGAATATCGCCGTCGCCCCCCGGCCCTGTCTTGCTGAAAGATGTGGCCACCGTTTTTTTCGACTTGAAAGAGGAAGATACCTATAGCCGGGTGAACGGGAAAGATGCCGTATCGGTTGCCTTGCAGAACGACTCGCAGGCGAACCTGATCGACCTGTCTCACCGGGCTACCGAGGCGATCGAGCGGCTGAACCGAAAACTGGAATACCTGGACGTGCAGGTCGTCGTACAGGAAAACTCGGCGGAGACGATGGAGAATAACATCGATCAGATCATCCACCTGGCGTTGGTGGGCGGACTGCTGGCGGTACTGATCCTTTGGCTGTTCCTAAAAAATCTCAGGCTGGTGTTTTTTATCGCCCTCTCGATTCCGATCTCCGTGTATACCGCCTTCAATTTCTTTTATACCTTCGGGATAACGATCAACAGCCTGACGCTGGTCGGGATGGCGTTGGCGATCGGGATGCTGCTCGACAACAGTGTGGTGGTGCTCGAGAATATCTATCGCCTGTCGGCTTCCGGCGCTTCGCCCGAACGTTCTGTGACGCAGGGGACGAAGGAAGTATGGCGTTCTATCCTGGCGGCCACATTAACAACGGTGACAGTCTTCCTGCCCTTCGTCTTCTCCGATAACTTCCTGATCAAGCTGATCGGGCATCATATCGGCGTCTCGATTATCTCGACGCTCACCATCTCCCTGTTCGTCGCGCTCCTGTTCATCCCGATGGCCACCTATCTGCTATTGAAAAAGAAGAACGGGCAGAGTGCCTTTTACGAAGAAGTATCCATCATCCAGCGCCCCGTACAGATTTACCTGGTCTTTTTAAAGACCTGCATGCGCCATTCGGGCGTGACGATCATCGGCGCCATCATCCTGCTATTCGTCACCCTCATCCTCTCCATCACCCTCAACGTGCAGCAGATGAAGGACGTCGACTCCGACCGCTTCAACATCTATGCCACCATGCCCACCGGCAGCACGCTCGACAACACCGACAAGATCGTCCAGGTGATGGAAGACCGCCTCGCCGATTTCCCGAAGAAGAAAGACCTGATCTGCCGTATCCGCGAATCGGACGCCGTCCTGACCCTTGTCCTGAAAGATGATTACAAAAAGATCGGGAAACGTCGGATTGCCGACATCAAGGCGGATGTACAATCGAAGCTATCCAATATCCAGGGAGTCGAAATATCCGTTAACGAATCGATGGGCAGCAGTGGTGGTGGTGGCGGCAGCGCGGCAATGAGCGGCCTGGGTAGCTTCATGCGCCTGCTCGGCATCGGCGAGAACCAGGAGCGGATCGTGATAAAAGACTCCGACTTCGACGTCATGCAGCTGGTGGCGGAAGATATGCGTTATCAGCTCGACGAGCAGGAGTTTATCCGCAGTTCCAACGTCTCCTACAACCGTCCGCAGCCGGAGATAAGGCTCGATTTCGATCCGATCCTGCTGACTTCTTACGATATTACCCGCGCCAATATCTCTTCGGGGCTGGCAGCGCTCAATTCCGAATACTCGTCGGGCACCTCCTTCAAGATCGGGGAAGATACCTACGATATCATCATCCGCAACGACATCCCCGCCGAGGAGGGCGAAGAAGAAACAAAGAAGAAAGATAAAACGATGGACGACCTGCGCGCCGTACAGATACAGAATGCGGGCGGCGGACTGCATAACCTGCAGGATCTGGCATCGATCAACTATGGCCGGGGACGTTCGCGCATTACGCGTGTCAACCAGGATAAGCAGATCGAGCTGTTCTATAATTTCACCAAAGACATCGAGTCGTCGAAAGACCTGTTGGAAGGCTATCGCACAGACATCGACCGGTTAGTCGCGGGCTACAACCTGCCGGCAGGCGTGGCGGTAGAGGTCTTCCACGAAGAAGATCAGTTTGCCGACTTCAAATTCCTGATACTGGCAGCCTTTGTGCTTATCTTTATGATCCTGGCTTCCGTATTCGAGTCGGTGGTGACGCCGTTTGTACTGCTTTTCTCCATTCCGCTGGCGGCTATCGGTTCCCTGCTTGCCCTGCTGCTTACCGGCAACAGCCTGTTGAATGCCAATACGCTTACCGGATTCCTCATCCTGCTGGGTGTAGTAGTAAACAACGGTATCATCCTGATCGATTACTCCAATATCCTCCGCAAGCAAGGCTTCCGTCGCAACCGGGCCCTGATGACGGCAGGCCTGTCGCGCATCCGTCCGATCCTGATTACGTCGATTACAACTATCGTGGCGATGTTCCCGCTGGCAATGGGTAACGCTGAATATGCCGGTGCAATCGGGGCGCCATTTGCCATTACGGTGATAGGCGGCCTGGCATTCTCCGCCTTACTGACCCTGATCCTGATACCGACCGTTTGCATGGGGTTGGAGAATACGTTGCAGTAGTATCGCAACCTGTCGCCGAAGTTATGGGGGCTTCATCTGGTGTTATTCATACTGGGCGTAACTTTCATCTGGCTTTATGTCGACGGTATGTTGTGGCAGTCGGCTTACCTGGTTCTCCTCATCTTCGGCATCCCGGGCGTAACCTACTTTGCACAAACCAGCCTGCGCCGGGCCCGTTCAAAGGTGATTGATCCGGGCGAAGATATCCATATCTCCGTCCGTAACCTGGTGAAGATATACGACTGGCCGGGACGGATCAGCCGGCAGTGGAACAGCGGCCTGCATATTCGTGAGCATCTGGGATTGAAGAACGAATACCACTCCCTCCGGGATTTCGTGAATGTGCTGTGGCAATTTGGGCTGTTGCTGTTCGGCATTTACTTTACCTGGTTCTTTATCGATAGCCGGTTGTGGATATTCCTGTTCTCTTTTGCTATTTATGGGACGATCCTTTCCCTGTGGCGGAAAGTGCGGCAGTATCTGTATTTCCGGTTTGCCGATAGCAAAACGGTACAGTATGCAAACCGGATTATCTTCTGGGCTATTCCGCCCGTCATACTCTTTATCCTGTTCCGGAGAATGGATAATACAGGTCTTGTCGGTATCGTAGGAGTCATTTGGGCTTTCTGTATAGCAGTTTATATCTCGCCACAGTATCTCTACGAAAGAGAAATTAATATAGAACGTATCAAAGGACGTTTCGCCGGTCTGCGCCGTTCGTGGTTCCGCCTGGTGAAAAGCATTCCTTTGGTCGGCAAACAGCGGAAGCCGTTCAAAGCCCTTCGCGGAGTCTCTTTCGAGATCCGTACGGGCATGTCCGGATTGCTGGGGCCAAACGGTGCCGGCAAATCGACCTTAATGCGCATCATCTGCGGCATCCTGGAACAGAGCTACGGAAGCATCTGGATCAATGGCCTCGATACCCGCATCTATCGCGAAGAACTGCAAAGCCTAATTGGCTTCCTGCCGCAGGAGTTCGGCACCTACGAGAACATGTCTTCCTGGGAGTTCCTCGATTACCAGGCGATCCTGAAAGGCATCACCGACACGACGCTGCGTAACGAACGCCTAGAGTACGTCCTGAAAGCCGTCCACATGTACGAACGGAAAGATGATAAGATCGGCTCCTTCTCCGGCGGTATGAAACAGCGTATCGGCATTGCCCTGATCCTGCTTCACCTGCCGCGCATCCTGGTGGTGGACGAACCGACGACCGGTCTCGACCCGCGCGAACGTATTCGTTTCCGTAACCTGCTGGTCGAGTTGAGCCGCGATCGCATCGTAATCTTCTCTACCCACATCATCGAAGACATCTCCAGCTCTTGCAGCCAAGTCGTGGTGATCAACAAAGGCGATCTGAAGTACTTCGGCGATCCAGTTGATATGGTGGATATGGCTGCCGGCAAAGTATGGCAATTCCACATCGACCGCTCAGCCTTCGAGAAGGTACTCGATAAGACAATGGTAGTACATCATATACAGGATGGCGATAAGATACAGGTTCGTTATCTCTCCTCCGGCAGTCCTTATGAAGGAGCTGTGCAGGTAGAGCCCAACCTGGAAGATGCGTATCTCTGCTTATTAAAGAATATGGAAAATGAAGGTGCATCAACATGTACTAAATAGAAACGATTATGACTATAAAACAACTGATACCTTTATTACCCAAAGTGGTAAAATACAACCTAAGATTATCTTCGCCGGCAAGTTTATCTGGTTCCTGCTGGCGGCATTGGCATTCTTTGCCTATTTCATGTTCCAGTCTGCCTGGAGCCGCTCGGAGATCAACGAAGGATTAATCTATTACCTGTTGATGTTTCCCAGTGTGTTGCTTGTATTCTACCCGGCAGTCTTCGGTATCCAGAACGATGAGGATAACCGGATACTCGAGATACTGTTCGGCATTCCCGACTATAAATATAAGGTATGGGGAGTGCGTTTATTAATGATCTATGTAGCCATATTCTTTATCCTGGTTGCTTTTTCCTATCTGGCAACGTTGCTGTTATATCCTGTCAACCCGTTTGAGATGTCGATTCAGCTGATGTTCCCACTTGCCTTTTTCGGTAACCTGGCTTTCATGCTCTCCACCATAACCCGCAGTGGCAACGGGACGGCTGTACTGACAATTATCCTTGCTATCTTCCTACTGATAACAAGCAAGACGGAGATGATCGAACGTTCCTTCTGGAATATCCTGCTGAATCCCTTTAAGGTCCCTGACAGCTTTCTCCCTGTAATCTGGGAAGGGCTTATCATAAAGAATCGCATCTTCCTTTTAATAGGCGGTATCGTCTGGATGATGATCGGACTGCTGAATTTGCAAAAGAGGGAGAAGTTTATATAATCAAAATAGGCGAAGAGAAACACAGACTGTATTGCCTGTATCTATCTTCGCCCATATTATTTGAGGTAGTTTATCTACTAACTGTTTCTGTCCAACCAACGCTTGCCCGCCGGAGATATACCGAAAAGAAAAGCTCCAAGGCAAGCAACTCCTAAAAGGATGTATAACAATAAAGCATCACTCATAATTATTTGTTTTTTTGAAGTTAATAATAAAAAACCACCATAAGCAACAATAAAAGCTAAAACAATAGCAATCACTATTATCAGAGATTTGTCAGTATTAAGCTGTATAGCCGTCGTAATAACTGCTCCGCCGATTATCAGCTTCGATACGCCCAATATACTCTTTGCGAAGATTTACTTCCTCTTTCTGTATCTGCTCCCTTATAACAGGAACCGGTACAATCCTTGTCTTACGCCTATTCTTCATAGTTAATTCATTTAGTTATAGGCAAAGATAAGATATATTATTGAAAGAGTGCAGGAATAACTTCTAAAAATTATATCTCATCCGGCCAGGGGCAAGGCTTGCCGGTTGCTTTGAACGACGGACGTTGTGCCGCCATCTTCCGCAACTGTTTTCCCAAGTCTTTGGATAGCTTCTTAACCAGTTTGGGGTTGGCTGCGGACAGGTCGTTCTTTTCCCCGATATCTTTCGGGATATTGAATAACTCTTTCTTGCCTGTCTCGTAATAATAGATCAGTTTCCAGTCACCCTGGCGGATCGTACAGGTAGCTCCAATCCCCGGGCCGGTATTCCTCCAAAGGTTCGGGAAGTTCCAGTAGAGACTGCGGCCTTTGGACGGATCGCCGGTGTTGGTAAGCAACGGCATGAAGCTGACACCGTCAACTGGCTGGATGGCTTTGCATTTCTTTGCGCCGGCCATCTCGAGGATAGTCGGGAAGAAGTCTTCAATAATCAGATACTTGTCGCACTTCGTTTGCGGCTGTACTTTACCCGGCCAGCTGACGATCATCGGTTCGCGTACGCCACCTTCATAGGCAGAACCTTTGTCGCTGTTGAGGGGAGAGTTCTGGGTATGGGGCTTCCCATCGCGCCATTCCGGTTCGGCAGCCAGCCCGCCGTTATCGGACATGAAGATGATGATCGTGTTGTCTGCCAGATTATTCTTTTCCAGATAATCCATGATGTCTCCCAGGCTCTTGTCCATGCCTTCGATCAGGGCGGCATAAGCCGCTTCCTTTTCGCCCAGCCCTTTGTCGACGTATTTCTGGTAGAAACGCATATCCTTATCGATCGGGACATGGATAGCATAGTGCGACATATAAAGGAAGAACGGCTGGTCGTATTGTTGCGCTTTATCCAATGCCTTGGTCGCTTCCTGCGTCAGGGCTTCTGTGATAAAGATATCCTTTCTCCAGTATTTATCCAGTCCGGGGACGGCAAACCAAGGACTGGGCTTTCCGTCTGTCCGGTTGCCGAAGTTGGCTTCTCCCAGATAGCTGGCAAGTCCGCCGCCGGCATGCCCGGCAATATTCACTTCAAAGCCGAAATGGTACGGATTCTCTCCCGGAGTACCTACGGCTCCCCAATGCGCCTTTCCACAGTGGATGGTATGGTATCCGTTCTCTTTCAGGATTTGTGCCATCGGAGTTACCTGGTAGGTATGTTCGATACCCGGCACTTCGCAGATACCGTTCACATTCCAGTCGGGCAACTCGAGCACATCGCTTTTCCGGTCGGTCGACTGGTTTTTAGGATATGTCCAGTTCGTTACCCGGTGGCGTCCGGCATTCATTCCGGTATAGAGGCTGCAACGGCTGGGCGAACTGATACTCGAGGCATACGCCTGGGTAAACATCATTCCCTGACGCGCCAAACGTTCCATATTCGGGGTTTCGTAGACTTCATTGTAATGTATCTTTTCCTTCCAGAAAGGAAGAGAAGTATCTTGCCAGCCCATGTCATCTACAAGGAATAGGATGATGTTCGGCCGTTCCTGTATTTTGGTGGCTTTCGTTTGGCCTATCGCCCCTACTAAGGGGAGAGTAGCCAGGGATAGGAGTAGGCTTTTGTTCATGATTGTATGTTTTTGATTATTGTTTGTCGATTGTTAGTTCTCCCGGATGAGCGACCGGTATCGTTCGCAGTTCCTGTTTGCCGTTTATCTCCGCCCATATCCGCAGATTGCCCGGACAGAGGACGTTCAGCTTTAGTCGTTCGGGACTGGAGGAAAGGATTTCTACCGTTGCCGGTGAAAGATACTTTTCCTGTATTCCGACCACAGCCCATCCGTTACGGATCGGGCAAAGATGGAATAGACGGTCTGTGAATCCCTCTAATGCGATCCGTTTATCGGCCGTCAGTTCTTCTGCCGTTTGCTTTTTCCAGTCGTATAACAGGATACGTTCTGCCTGGGGAGCAGTCGCTTTCCCGCTCATTGTTTCCCGGAGAAGATAATCCGTTGCACTGATTGTCGCTTCCACCTTACGGTGGGAAGGAGAGGTGTTCAGGTTGTAACAGATGAGCGACACCGCTTCGTTGCCTGCCGGAGCGAATACCCGGTAAGCTTTCCCATCCTTCAACGGGTTGGATATAACCGATTCGGGTGTCGGTATGGCCGGTGCTTCAGGGCGGAATATCCGACCTTCTTCATCGATAAGCGGCAGGATATTCTCTTTTATGAAATCGGCAGGAGCATCCGACAAGTAGACCGATCCGCCTGAAATTGCTTTCGACCGCGCCATCAGGCTTCCGCAAACGGTATCGCATGAATGGAACATATCATGGTCGGGCCACACCGTCTGTCCTTGCAGCAAAGTGTTGGTATAGCACTGGAACAGATGCGATTTAGCCATATCCTCATCATACTTCTTATAGTCGATGCTGATGCGGGTTACGCCACTGTATTGCGTATGGTCGATGTTGAGGATATTCTGTGCCATACAGTTCATCAAGCCGACTTGCTGACTGTGTGTTTGTTCCTCCAACGCCAGGTTGCAGGCTTTGGCCTGCCGTATCACTTCCGTACTACCCATATAAAGAGGCAACTGGAAAGACTGGTTGTCTATCTTCAGAAAGTCGAAACCATAGCCTTTCAGTGTACTGATATAATATTGATAGAAAGCCTTGATGTTCTCCTCGCTTTTGCCGGGAAGCATACTGCCGTTGAAAGGGTAAAGCGTTTGTTTGATCTTCCCGGGGAAATCATTCTCCGGGGATATTCCCAACCAGTAACCGCAGAAGTTATACCATAACCCCATCCATTTTATCTTATCCTCTTTCTTCCGGGAGAGAATATTCTTCCATCCGAAAGGAAATCTCTTTTCATCCGGGACAAAACTTGTTAGCTGGCGGTTCTTATTCGCCACGTGCCCGTCGTCTATTAGGACGTAACGGATAGGGAGGCCCGAAGCCTCGATAGCATCCAGGTCGTTCAGCATCTTTGTCTCGTCGATATCGTAATGGTAATGTTCCCATGAACACCAGCCGAGGTAATTGAATGCTTCAAAGTGGTCTTTGTCCGTTCTTTTCTGCAAGGCGGATACTTCCCGGTTACCGATTAGCGCGGCATACGCCTTATGAATAACGTCGTATGCCGTTGCTCCCTTTTCTGCCAGCAGGACAGGGGCTTGCGGAGCCAGGTCGTCTGTTCCTAAGGTAGACAGGTTGACGGTCAGCGAACCATCCTTGTTTACCTGAAACCAGCTGATACTATTCTCTCCGGCAACCGCTTTGGTAAATAGAAACTGTCCGTCGGCCAGTTCCAGCAACAGCGCGTCTCCCAATACGGAAGGAGCCCCGTTGGACGGAATACCCGGATAATCTTTCTGCGTTAAATCAGCCAGGCGGGTGAAAGACCAGGGTAATAACCGGTTCGTATTGTTAGGCCATTGGTGATCACCCGGACGGGAATCGCGGCTAAAGAACAGCCCCTGCCTATAAGCGGGGATGTCTATTGGATAAGAAACGGTCTGCTGTTTGTAAGGAACGTTCTTTTCATAATATACAGGTGCTTGCTGCTTGCCTAACTTAATCGGCTGCAACATCGGAAAAGCGGCAACGTCGGTGAACTCCTTCCCTTTCTCGTAAACAAACGAAGGCTGTACGTTGAAGATACTGAAATTTCGGATATCCGGCTGTGCAACCGACCGGGAGATAACCAGACGTACTGCCGAAGCCTCGACTGCCGGAAACTGTTCGATACGTTTATGCCCTACCGATTCGCCTTCGCACACCGTTTGCCATTTGCCGTTTACTTTCGCTTCTACCTTATACTGGCGGATGCGCTCCCCGTTCTGAATATTCTTCTGGATAATGCAATGGTTGACCCGTTGCGGTTTATCCAGCTTCAATGTCAGGCTTTTCGTTTGCCCCGAAGTAGAAGCAACGGGAGAGGAAAAGCGGCGGTTAATCTCGTCGCCCCACTCTTTCAGCCGCTCTACGTCGCCGGCAGGAATAAGGCCGGTCGTATCAGGCGTAACGCCGACAATCAGCGTAGCATTGCGGCCGACCGACTTATAATACATATTCATCAGGCTGTCTACCGGATAGACGGTATTCTCGTCGTCCGGCTCCCAGAACCATTCGTGACGGCCGTTCATCCCGCGAAGTGGCGTGTCTGCCATAGCCGGCACCCAATATTTACCGTCTTTATCGCCATGTTTCAGCAAGTCGTTATGATCGCGTACTCCTTCCGTATTGTTACTGTGCGAGAAAGGATAAGGGAAAGACGACCAGCAAGGATAACCGACAGTGCCCGACTCGGAACCGCCCCAACGGAAGTCCGCCCGGTCTACATTATGGTAAAAGAGACATTCGGGCTGGTACTTGCTGACAATCGGCAAAACATCCGGCCCATCACCTTTCGGGTCGTCTGCGCCACCGTCAAACCAGATCATAAACAAATCTCCGTAGCGGCTGCACAGTTCTTCCACCATGCGTTCGCAGAAATGCTTATACCATTGTTGACGGTTGGCGACAAACTCACCTCCTCCCTGTGCCTTAAAGTCATGAATACCAAACAGTGAATTCCAGCGGATGCCGACATATATGCCCGGCATAATATCGTATTTGCGGCATGAGTTGACGAAGTCGCGGATAATATCCCCTTTCCCGTCGCGCCATTTCACCGCTTTCAGACAGTAAGGATTGACGTCGCTCTGATAAATGGCAAAGCCCGTCTCGTGCGTAGCCGTCAGTACGGCAAACTTTGCCCCGGCCGCCTTTGCCGCCCGCACTCATTGGTCGGCGTCGAGCTGCGTCGGATTGAAGATGTTGTAATCCTCTATCGGCTGGATGCGGTTGTTGCCCTGGCCATACTTTATGCCGTCGAAAACATGCAGGTCGTAATGGAAAACGACGCCTATCTCCGACTCATGCCATTTCAGCTGATGAGGAGCCGGGCGGGGAATATCGTTGTTCTGCCCCGTTGCAGGGAAGATACTTGCTATCAGAAGAATTACCAGAAAAAGATGTGTCTTCATGTGTTTATAAGTTATAAACAGTTTACAAAAGGATCGTTCGTTTGCTTCAACCAGTCTTTCAACCGGGAAGAAAGCTGCTTTACCAGTTCCGGCTGATCGGGTGCGATATTGTTTAGTTGAAACGGATCTTGTTCGCGGTCGAACAATACCCATTCGTCAGTCTTGCCGTTTGTTGCGTGTACGACAAAGGTATATTTATTTGTCCGTAATCCCCTGTAACCGGTCGTTAAATTTTCAGGGACAGCATAATAATAGGGTTGTACAACTTCCCGCGTTTCCTTCGGGGAGAGGATCGAAGCCGACAGGTCGAATGTCTGCACCTCATCGGGTATCTGCTCCTTGAACCCCATCAACGAGAGCAGCGAAGGATATAGATCGGCAAAAGCGATCATCAGCGTAGAGTCGCGGCGCGGTGCAATCTTCTCCGGCCAACTGATTATGATGGGGATGCGCATCGCTTCTTCGTAGTAAACGTTCTTGCCGATATGCTCGTGCATCCCCATGCAGTCGCCATGATCGGAAGTAAATACCACGATGGTGTTGTCGAACAATCCCTGTTCTTTCAGCTGGCGGACGATGCGGCCGACCTGTTCATCTACCCCGGTCATGCAGGCATAATAATCGAGCAGGCTCTTGCGGAAATAATCTCCCTTTTCCGTCCCTTTGGGCGGGATAATAGGGGAGTTGCATAATGTCTCCACGTCTATGTGACGGTATATCTCTTTATATTTGTCGGGAACCAGCTCATATCCGGTATGGGGCGGGTTCATCGATACGACCAGGGCAAAAGGTTTGCCTGCGTCGCGTAGCTTATTATCTTGATTGGCGATGTAGTCGATAGTCCGGTCGGCCTCATATTCCGGCCCCCATTGGTCGACGAAATAGAACTCGTCGCGCGAGGCATCCCTGTCCCAATACATGGGTTTCAGATGATAATCGTAGGTGCCGTAAGCGATCCAATGGCTGAAGCCGTGGCGGCGTTCCTTCGGGCACCATTCGTTCCAGGCTATTTTTCCTTTATTGTTATTGGTATCGACATGAGGTTGGTAAGGAGCGTCGAGATGCCACTTCCCGATGTATCCCAGTTCATATCCCTGGTCTTTCAGGACATCCGACCAGCAGTGGGCTTCGGTGGGCAGCTCCACGTGATAGGGAGCCGTCTCTGAATTGCAGTTGCCCGTCACTTGGCTGTTTGTCGGATACATGCCGGTCATCAGCATGCCTCGGGCAGGAGAGGAGACAGGATAGCTACTGACGGCATCCGTAAAATAGACACCTTCGGAAGCCAGACGGTCGAGGTTGGGCGTTTGCACCGGTTCCAGTCCCAGACAACCCATTGCCTATCCGCGCCATTGATCTGCCATGATAAACACCAGGTTGGGTGTTTCAGGCTTCTTCTGTGTCTGTGTCGCGTCGATACATAGGCAGGAAGTAAGTAATAAGAGCTGTTGGGGTAAATGTTTCATGGTGAACTATTAGTGATTAAGTCCCGACCTTTTAATCTTTCGACAGCTGTCAAAAGAACTTTTGCCAATTGTCAAATAATCTTTTGCCAGATGTCGAAAGATCTTTTGGCAATTGTCGAAAGATTAATGGGTAGGGACTTTTGTGTTAGTTATTCGTCTTCTACGTGTTAGTTGTTGCCTTACTTACTGGCACTTGTTCCCGGTTGAACATCCTAGCCCGGGTTCTGATAAATATAAGCTGTGCTTATGTCGCCACCCTTTTCAGGCGTACTCAGACGGATCACGTCGTAAGCGATAGGTGCCAGGTAATGAGCCTTCATAAATGTGTATCCGTTGAACGCCTTGTTGTTGCGGTGTATCTGGAACGGGCGGATATACTTGTTGGAACGGCTCGATACGTTCGGTTCGTCGGCTTCGCCTTCGGGCTTCAGGTCGTCATACAGTTTATAGTTTTCGTCCCAAAGGTTGAAACCTTCCATCTGGTAATCCTTCATGCGATCAAGTGCTCTCCAGCGGTACAGGTCGTCGAGATGCATGCCTTCGGCAATGAATTCCGAACGGCGTTCGCGGCGGATGTTATATAAGGTGGCATCCACCTGCTGTTCGCCGGAATAGACGGCTAAATCGTTTTCTTTGGAAAGATCGGTGGCAGCGATTGTCTTCTGGATATCGTCGTCTACACCGGCGCGGTTACGCAGTGCTTTCCAGTAAGCGGTGCTCTTGGCATCCAGCGAGTTGTTCAGCACGTACTGGGCTTCGATGTAATTCAGGTAAGCTTCGGCAGCGCGGAAGATTACGCATCCCGTATTGCTCGGGTTTGTCGCTCCCATGCTCGGATCCTGGTTCAGACCTTTACGCAAGGTGTATCCTGTCGTATTCTTGTTTTCCGTAATGATGGTTATGCCCGGGCGTATGTAGGTATTCATCGGATTGATCGGGTCGCCCGGAATGCTCATCGATTCGCGCAGACGGTTGTCGCGGTCGGCAGCTACATCCGCCAGTGTTTTATCACCCTGATAGCCTGAGCCGGAAGCATAGATAGGCAAGCCGTTCGTCATCAGGAAGCTTTCGACCAGCGAACGGGTGAAACCGGTATTTCCGCAACCGTTACCGCCGGGCTGTACCGTTTGCAGGTAAGATACGACATAGTGGAACACCTTGAGGCTGATATCATACTTTCTCCAGAGCAAAACTTCTTTCTTATCCGACAGGTCGATGCTGTTGAACATGCTGGAATAATCTTCCAACGGGAAGTTATCGGCCACCTGTTCGGCAGCGGCTTTGGCTTCGGACAGGAAGAACTGCACTTCGCTGTTGAGGTCGATGCTGAAACCGTTCAGGTAAGGGGCATTGGCGCCCGGCCATCCCGGTCCGCCCGGAACGCGGTCGGTTCCTGCATGATATTTCAGCCAGGTTCCTTCATACAAGGCTACTCTCGATTTCAACAGGAGGGCGACGTATCGGGTCAGGCGGTTGGCTTCGGGAGCCGTTTCTTTCATCATCTCGGCGGCTTTGTCCAGGTCTTTCAGGATGAAGCGTGCCACTTCGTTCTGCGGGCGGCGCTGGTTGGCTTCCGCCAGTTCGGCATAGTCGTCCGACAGGGTCTTGTCGACGATCGGGAAATCGCCGTACTTCTTCATAAAGGTGAAGTACTGGAAGGCGCGGAAGAAATACATTTCGCCGATGTAATGGCGGATGTTGGGGTCTAAACCGCTGATCTTTCCCGCTTCGTATTTAGGCAATACGGTTTCGAGGAAGTAGTTGCAGTCGCGTATTTTCTTGAAGTCCCATTCGCCGCTGGTAGGCACGCGCCGTTCGCCGGGCACGAAGTTATTGTCCTCCGTTGCCGAGCATTGGTTGTCGCTGTTATTGTCTGTTTTGAAGACACCGACGTTGTAATCGCCCGGTTTGTGTGCCGGCAGCGCGTCGTACTGGGCGGCACCGAAGCTCGCCAGCTCGGCTTCCGTATTCAGGTAGTTTTCGGATGTCACCGAGGATAGCGGTTCCCTGTCGAGGAAATCGTTGCAGGCAGTGAAGCTCAGCGAACCGACTGCCAGCGATAATATAATGATTGATTGCTTTTTCATGATGCTTTAATTTATTAGAATGAAACATTTACGCCGCATGACAGTGTTCTTGAAAGCGGATAGATTTTACCGGCGCCCCATGCTCCGCCTACTGCTTCGGGGTCGAATATGCCGAAGATGGAAGAAATGGTGAACAGGTTGTCGCCGGAGAAGAATACGCGGACCTTGCTCAGTCCGATCTTCGATGTAAGCTGGTTAGGCAACGTATAACCGATCTGCAGGTTCTTCAGGCGCAGGTAAGCGGCGCTTTGCAGGTAACCCGACTGTGTCTTATGGTTCTTTTCCGCATTGGCATCGAAGTGGGGTTTCGGGAAGTAAGCGTTCAGGTTTGCTCCCATATCGTCGCCTTCCGCGCGGAAGTAATCGAAGTGTTCCTTATATCCGATAGACTGCCAGATACCACCGTCGACAACACCCCAGAAGAAGTTGCCGTCCAGCCAGATGTCGCGTTTGCAGACACCCTGGAAGAAGGCGCGGAAGTCGAAACCGTTCCAGTCGGTTCCCAATGTGATACCTACCTGGTAGCGCGGTGTTTCGTTGCCGATGATCTTGCGGTCGCCCGGATCGCCAACGGTGTTGGAACCTGTCGTGATCTTGCCGTCGCCGTTGATATCCCGGTACATGATGTCGCCTGCACCCCACTTGCTGCCGATCTGCGACTGGTCTGTCGTTGCCAGGTGAGCCTGCATTTCTTCGTCTGTCTTGGCAATGCCGATCGTTTCAAAGCCCCAGATATCACCCATATATCGTCCGTTGTAAGGGACGTATTCCATGTTTCCGTCCGAGTTCTTGCGGTCGATGATCTGTGCATCGTTCGGGTATTTGGTGATCTTGGTGCGGGCATCCACCAGCGTGAAGCCGATTGCATAGCCTACTTTGCCGACCTGGTCGTTCCAGGTTAAAGCCAGTTCCCAACCGTTGCTCTGCATGGCTGCGTTGTTGATACGCGGCAGCTTGTCGTTATCGATACCGATGATCGGCGATTTCTCTTCGGGGGACCTACCATGTCGTCTGTCTTACGTTTGTACCACTCGAACGAACCGGTCAGGCGGTTGTTCAATGCACCGAAGTCGAAACCGATGTTTGTCGTCGTGATCTTTCCCCACGTCATCAGGTCGCTGACCATCAGCGGGGCAGTAGCCGTAGTGGGCTGCTGCCCGCCGATTAACCATTTACCATCTTTTAGTCCAAGCGGTTGTGCCGGATAGAAGGGATAGAATTCCTTGGTGTTTTGGTTGCCCAGCTTACCCCATGAGAAACGAGGTTTCAGTGTCCCTACATATTCCGACAGGTCTTCCCAGAATGCTTCGCGTGCGATGTTGTATCCCAGCGAGAAAGAAGGGAATACATTCCAGCGTTTGTCGCGAAGGAAACGTGATGAACCATCGTAGCGGATGTTGATCTCTGCCAGATAACGTCCGTCGTAGTCGTAGTTCAAACGGCCGAAGAAGCCGGCTGTGGCCCATTCCTTTTTGTTGGCAGACGTATAGTCCTTACCCATACTGGTATCGATGCTGGGCACTTGGTCGCTGATCACATCGTCACGTTTGGCATACACGTAGTTCTGCTTGTACAGTTCGGTATTGAAACCGACCATTACTTTAAAGTTATTCTTGTTGAACGACTTGAAGTAGTCGGTGTACAAACTGGTTGTCAGCAGGTTGTTGTCCTGTGCGGATGCCCATGCATACGTTACACCCGGACCGTAGCTACCGGCAAATGCCAAGGGCACCGGTTCATTGTTTGAGTTGTATTCATAAATTTTAGCCAGGTTTTCGTCTTTGTTGATATGTTCTGCCTTCAGGCTTACGTCTCCGCGGATGTTCCAGTCTTTCAACGGAGTGATGGTTACGTTGGCCTGTGTATAGATAATGTCTTTTCTGCGTTTGTAGCGTCCGCCGTCTTCAATCTGGATGATCTTGGAGTTACGCATGTAGTGGCCGTTCGGGTCTTTGAAAGGCATTGTCGGCCAGGTACGTGAAATGTCGTGGTAATACAGACCGACACTGATACCGTTTGCCGTATTGTCCGGATCATCGTTTGCATACGTCGGACGATCCAGTTCTTCGCGGATAAAGCGGGTGCTTAAACCGATCTGCAGCCAGTCGTTTACTTTCGAGTTGATCTTGGCCGAAGCGTTCATACGCTTGAAGTCGTCGTCGCCGTAACGCATGTTACCGCCCTGGTCCATGAAAGCACCCGACATGAAATAAGTCAGCTTCTCGGTACCGCCGCTTACATTTACATTATGTTCGTGGCTGAAAGCTGTTTTGAAATGGTTGCGTGTCCAGTTCTGGTTGTCGTTGGCTTTCTGGTGGAATTCGTACATGCCGTTACCCGGGTTCGGTACGGTTGTCGTTGTGAGTTCCCCTCTCTGATAGGCAATGATGTGTTCCATCGTTTCATCGTTGAACGCTACACCCTGTCCGCTGTTCAATGCCGCTGCATTGAAGTATTTGGCAAAGGTGTAAGAATCCATCATATCCGGCAGATTGGTGGCCGTAGACCAGCGCAGACTGTTGTTGTAAGATACCTGTGTCTTTCCGCTTTTCCCGCTTTTGGTCGTGATAAGGATCACTCCGAACGGAGCACGCGAACCGTAAATACTGGATGCCGCCGCATCTTTCAATACGGAGATGTTCTCGATATCGTCCGGGTTCAAGGCATTCATATCTCCCCTCGATCCCGTCGATCAGGATCAGTGGAGCATCATTCGAACCTTCACCGATCGTACCTGTGCCGCGAATGTTTACTTTCAATGCGTTTCCCAGTGCCCCCCTGATTGTTGAGCGAAAGGTTTAAACCGGGAACGACACCCTGCAGGGCTTGTCCTACCTGGGCTACCGGGCGCGACTCCAATGCTTTGGTATCGACGGTGGAAACAGCCCCGTCAGGTTTACTTTCTTCTGTGTACCGAAGCCGACAACAACCACTTCGTCGAGTGCCTGCGTGTCTTCTCCCAACTGGATCGTGTAGACCTTCTGCACGCCGTCCAGCTTAATCGTTTGTGGTTGGTAACCGATGTAAGAAATGCGTAATACATCTCCTTTGGAAGCATTAATCGAGAACTTACCGTCCATATCGGTAACGGTTCCGTTGGTGGTTCCCTGAACAAGAATGGTTGCTCCGATAACCGGATCGCCCAGACCTTTGTCAATAACAGTACCAGTGATGGTTAACTGCTGTGCGTATATACTGAATATACCGACCAGCAGAAACGCAATTAGTAATGTGACTCTCTTCTTCATCCTCTTTTAGTTTTAAGGTTGTGAATACTAAATTTTAATAATCTTTGCAAGCAAAAGTATCGGGTATATAAAGAAAGGACGACAAGTGTTTTATTCATTAACAGTGGGCGTTTTCTTTATTTTACTGATTCAAAGGCAGGATAGCAGGTGTTTTATTCACCAATCATCGGCGTTTTGTTCAATCTTGGTTTTCCAGTTCTTTTTCTTTTATTTAATTAGATCCAAACTCACTTTCTTTTTTGTTTCTTTGTATATATCCTGATATTTATTTAAGGGGGAATAGAGAGATGAGGAGAGTTATCACTGTTGTATCGTTTATGCTTTTTTACTGCCTTCCCGTTTATGCTTTCTTTGAGAAAGATATCCGGATACTTACCATGCAGAATGGATTGGCGGATAATACGGTTTCATGTATCCATAAAGATATGGATGGCTTCATGTGGTTTGGCACAGATAACGGACTGAGCCGTTATGACGGGAAGAACATAAAGAATTTCAGCTCTGACAGCCTTTATATGAAAGTGTCCAGTATCTACGAAACAGGCAATCATTTACTCTGGCTGATCGCTAACGGGCAACTCTATTGTTTTGACCGGCGGATGGAGCGTTTCATTCCTATCCGGCTTGGCAAGGAAAACACCAGAGTTCTGGACGTACTCATGCAAAACGATACTTCTTTCTGGTCTATATACAATGATGTTCTTTCCCTTATATCGATCGACTACAGCAAAGATAAAACAGGGAATATCACAGAAGTTAACCTGAGGGTAGAAAAGGAATTTACCGGTTTGGCAGGAAATGATACGAATTACCAGGCATTATCCCAATCGCCGGAAGGAACTATCTATATCGGAACGGATTGGGGCACTGTCGTCACTTTCGACCCGGTTACTTCCCAGATAATCCATAAAAGGAATTTACCGAAAGTAAATAAAATACATATCAACCGCCTGCTATATTCCGAAGGGCGTGTGTGGATCTCTACCTGGGCGAACGGGGCTATCCAATATAATCCGGAAACAGACGTATATACCCAATATACTTACAAACCGGACAGTAAAGATAAGGTATTATCCCATTGGGACGTGTACCAGATGGTCGCTATCGGCCACAGCCGTTATCTGGCTGCAACCTGGAACGGATATACGATTCTGATGCCCGATAAAGACGACCCGTCCCGGTTGACAACAGAGATCTATAATAATACCGCTTCCCAACTGCACCGTAATCTGGAAACCCGCATGATCTCTGCTTATTACGACCCGGAAGGAATCATCTGGATAGGTACGCAAGGAGGCGGCGTATATGCATCCGATCTGAGGAAGCAGTTCTATCAACGTTTTCATCAGGAGACACATAATGAAATCTGCGGAATGGTTACCGATAAGAAGAACCGTATCTGGCTTGCCACTTTCCATAAAGGAATCCTGAGAAGTAACGAAGCTTTTGATCCGCAAAGCAAACTCTCTTTCGAAACGATATCATCGGGAACCGACAATACGGTACTATCCGTTGTTGCCGACAAGAAAGGAGATATCTGGTTCGGTAATAACCATTCGGAACTGATCTGGTATAATTCCTCGAATGAAACGCTGACTGTAATCCCGATCCGTATTCCCGGAAACCAGGGATGGACGGGCAGTATCTGGTCATTACCGTGTGATGATAATAACAGGTTATGGCTAGGCACAAGCAATGGTTTATTACTCTTTGACATTGCAACCAGGCAATTTTCTTATTATCCTGTTCAATGGGGGACAATTCGCGCACTCGCAGAAACTCCCGGAAAAGGATTATGGCTCGGGACGAGCGACGGCTTGAAAAAGTTCAACTATACGGAAAGTCTAATGCCGTTTGATTATGAAAAGAACGCGAATATCCCAGCAAAAGAGATCCGTTCGCTTTTTGCATCTACCGACGGCAAGTTATATATCGGCTATGCCGATGGCTTCGGAATAATGGATATGCAATCGGATTCGATCGAAAGCTTTTATACCACGCACGATGGGCTAAGCAATAACTTCATCGGTTGTATCAGCGAAGATTCGAAAGGGCATCTCTGGTTAGGCTCCAATTCCAGCCTTTGCCGTTACAGCAAGCATCAGAAGCTATTTTATAATTATTACATATCGGGAAACAACCGTTCGGTAATGCTTTATAATAATTATTTGTTTTGGGGCAATAATAAGAATATCACTTACTTTATCCCGGACGACGTAATGAATGATGAACCTAAACCGAACAAGGTTGTAATTACGCAGTTGGATGTAGATAATAAGCCGGTCCAGATCGGACAAAGGGTAAACGATCAGATTATTCTGGATAAAGGAATTCCTTATACCTGTAAGCTGACATTGGATGCAGTCAATAACAGCTTCTCGCTCATGTTCAGCAATCTGACCTATTTCGAAGAATTGCAGAAATACAGTTATCGCCTCACTCCCACCCAATCGGATTGGCTGATAGCAGGCGACGGGGAAAGGGTTTCATTTACTAATTTACCCCGGGGTGAATATCTTTTTGAGGTGAGAAGCATCTTCCCGGATGGTTCGAATGGCGACGTAACTTCCATGAATATTGCAATATTACCTTTCTGGTATGAAACACTTTGGTTCCGGTTGCTTATATTCACCTTTGTGATTCTTCTTATCTATTACCTCATGCACCGTATCAAAAAGGAGCAGGCGCGCCTGACGCATGAAGAACGGTTGAAGCATGAATTGTTTGTTGCCAATATCGAGCGCGAGAAAGAAAAACAGATTAACAGGGAACGCGAGAACTTCTTTACGAATGTTTCCCACGAACTCCGTACGCCGTTGACGCTGATTCTTTCGCCTTTGCAGGACCTGTTGCAAACGGAACGTCTTTCGCAAATATTGCAGGAAAAGCTGTCGCTGGTTTATAATAATGCCACTTCATTATCTACCCTAGTGGACCAACTTCTATATGTACAGAAAATAGAAGCGGGCATGGTTCAGCTACATTTATCGAAAATAGAGATTGTATCACTCGCGCAAAAGGTGATGGCTTCATTCAGGCAGATAGCGGAAATAAAGAAAACAGAGTTCGTCCAGAACTACGGTATCTCATCACTCGACCTTTGGATGGATGCCGGTAAGATTGAATCGGCATTGAAGAATCTGCTCTCGAATGCTTTCAAATATACTCCTACAGGTGGAAAAATAACGGTTTCATTGGAAAAGAAAGAAGTTGACGGGAAAATGTTCTGCTTGCTTTCCGTATCCGATAACGGTCCGGGAATAGCAGAAGATTTGCAGGAACGCATCTTTGATTCCTTCATTACCGGTAAAAATGATCCCTCATTTTCTACCCGGATGGGCATTGGTTTACGTATCGTTAAAAATACGATGGATCTACATCATGGAAAGGTTCTTTTGGACAGTTCGCCGGGGAACGGTTCGACGTTTACCCTTTATATCCCGTTAGGAAAAGATCATTTCCGGGATGACGAATATGAATGGATCCAGGATTATCGGGAAACAAAAGAAGATGAGAACTTCTTTATACCTCAGACACCGGATGGGAAACCGGAAAGAAGTTCCGGAAAGAAGTTGCTGATCGTGGAAGACAATAATGAGGTAAGAAATTATATTTGTTCGTTGTTCTGCAAAGATTATCAGGTCTTGGAAGCCCGTAATGGCGAGGAAGGGGTGAAGGTAGCCACTGAAGAAATACCCGACTTGATTATTTCGGATATCATGATGCCGGTCAAAGACGGATTTACCTGTGTCCAGGAGATACGGCAACAACTGGAAACCGCTCATATTCCTGTGATCATGCTCACCGCCAAAGCAGAGGAAGAAGACCTGCTGAAAAGTACACGTCTCGGGGTAGACGATTATCTCATGAAGCCTTTTAATCCGGAAGTTCTCAAAGCAAAAGTAGAGAATCTGATCCGTATGCGTGAACAGTTGAAACGTATCTATACGAAAACGTTGATGCTGAAACATGCAGACGAGAAACCGGATGGAGAAGAACAAGCCGATCCTTTCATGCGACAAGTAATCAATATTATCGAAGCGAACCTAACAAACCCGGATTTCAGTGCAAAGAGCCTGGCAAGCCTGCTGAACCTCAGCCAACCGACCTTATACAGGAAAATGAAGCAACAAAGCAACCTGTCGATTATCGAGGTAATCCGCAGCATACGCATCAGCAAGGCCGCCTCGTTGATTATGCAGAAAAAATACTCCATCCAGGAAGCAGCCGAAATGGTCAGTTATAATGATATAACGACTTTCCGCAAGCATTTTACGAACCAGTTCGGTGTATCTCCTTCCCGATACAATACATTATAGTGAGTATTTGAAATAATAATTACTGATAACTCTTGGCTGTTTGGGAATAAATCTTACATTTGTGCAGTATAGAGATAAATGGAGAAACCAGCTTTAGACAGTTCCTGGGATATGAGTAATATAAGTTTCAGCGAGATATATACAAACTACTACAAACGTTCGTTTTTGTTTGTGAAGTCGTATGTCAGAGATGACATGGCTGCTGAGGATATTGTCTCCGAATCTTTGATTAACCTGTGGGAAACCAGTAAGAAAGAGACGGTTGAATACCCATTGGCCCTTCTCGTCCAAATGCTGAAAAACGGTGCACTGAATTATTTGAAACATCAGGAGGTAAAGCAAACAGCTTCCGAATCTATCTCCTCCAAAATGAACCGCGACCTGTATTACCGCATCTCCACTTTGCAGGCTTGCGACCTGGAAGAAATATTTTCTTCCGAAATAACTCGTATCGTAAACGAAACATTGCAATCATTACCGGAACAGACGCGCCGTGTTTTCGAAATGAGCCGTTATGAATGCCGTAATGTGAAAGAAATAGCGGAAGAACTGTCGATAAGTCCCAAAGGAGTCGAATATCATATAACCCGGTCATTAAAAGTGTTGAGGGTGGCTTTGAAAGATTATCTGCCGGTCTTTTGTTTCCTGTTTTTAAGACAATGAAAAGAGCGATTGCATACCCCGGAAACAGGGAATGCAGACTCTGTATGATCTGCGTTCCCTAATAAATATCTGACTTAACAGAAATATCCCTGAACCATCTTACCACCGGGAATTCCGAAATCCTGAGTGTCGTACATCCGTAAGGTATCAGAGTAATTTCTTCAACAGGCTGTTTGCTGTGTCCTGTGGAAAGCGGAAGTGGACCTGCCATTTCATTATATAATTTCCAGGAAGTTATCTCTTTCGCCTTTACTTTGATTTGTATAGGAGCATTTTCTATATTCCAGAAATAGTTGCCGGCTTGTTTAGCCTTGTCTATCGATACCTGGAAATTCTCCTGCATCTGTTCCGGCTTGAAAGCCAAGATGCCGTAATTCCATTTGGTAGGTGAAGTGACCTGATAGTAAGACTTGCCGAACTGGGTAACTTCATTTCCTTCGAACTCTTTTTTCTCCCATTTTTCTTCCATCTTTAACCCGTACACCAATGGTCCGCGCTCAACTGCAATAGAGTTCTCATACCAGTTGCTGGTCGTCACTTCCATCGGTAATTGCAGAGTTACCCGGTCGCCGCTTTTCCATGTACGCCGTACGGTGCGCCAGTCAAGGCCATATCTTAATCGTCCCTTTGGCAAGGATTAGGC
>JAJPZM010000323.1 GCA_021204335.1 Parabacteroides sp.
AAAAAAGACCTATGTCAGAACCAATCCAGAGAAATTCGTTATCCGGATAAAAACAAAAGACCGTACCGTGGTTAAGGTCTGACAAACTACCCGGAGCGGGATATATCTGGAATGTTTGCCCGGAGACCCAATTCAGGACGCGTATTCCGGTATCCCGGTAGCCCACCCATATTCTATTCTGCGGATCAACATACAAAGATAATACAGCCATTGCTTCTTCTTCCTGAACAGAAGTAACCTTTGCAATCTCGCCGGAAGGCTGAAAAGAGACATGGGCCAAGCCTCCTTCATAACCCACCCACAGGTTCCCAATAGAATCCAAAGCAAATGTATGAACAGATGCGGTAAAAATTTTATGTCCGGCATAAGGTTTATCTGTTATATCTTTTACTTCACCGGAAGAGAGATCAATCAGGCTTATTCCTTCTTCTGTACCTACCCAAAGGGTTTTATAATTATCTTCGGCTATTGTACTGACAAAAAGGCTCTGAATTGCATCTTTCTTCGTATGTCTTCCATACCGGATAAACTCGTATCCGTCAAAACGATTCAATCCATTCCAGGTGGCAAACCACATGAACCCATAACTATCTTTATAGATATGATTAACCGTATTTTGTGCCATTCCATCCCGCGCTGTCAGATAAGAGAAATGATAATCATCCACTGATAAGTGTCCGGAAATGTGTTCTCCGAAAATACAGGAAAAGAGAATTATGAAATATAAGCAGTTGTGTTTCATGGTATACCAGATATTCATAAGAGTTAAAATATCTTATGGGCGAAGATAAAAGATGTAAATGAGAATTCCTAATATAAAGTGTATGTTTTACAAGAGAATGTTCCACAAATTTCATAAAAGGAAGACACTTATTCACATAAAGCAAATAAGTGTCCTTTACTGTTTTTAAACTATACTATTTCTCATATTTGGACGAAAACTGACAACCCTCTATTCTTTAATGCTTTATGGAATTACTGCCTAATACCAACTCATTGTGCTTTTTTTGACAGACAAAAGAGGAAAAAGATGAACTGTTGTACTTGCGTAAAAACAGCCTACTTAATTATATATGTGTATGTAGTATAGCATATTCTATATGAAAAGTATCTTCAGTCAGGATGTAAGAAAAGCAGATAGTTGTGATACATAAACTTGATGAGGTCAAGTTTATGTATCACAACTATCTGCTCTTATCTATATATACTTACTTACTTTTCTTTCCCCAGTATGTTTTGGTTGTAGTATAAGCGGAGTACACAATTGTATGCGTTCTGGGGTTGGCTTCCCAATCAACTTCACGTTGCAGGTAAAGGTCAACGCCATTGGCTGTCAGTATTTGTTTTTCTGCGTCATAACTCCAGACTCCCCCTTCCCAGGTGCCATCTGTAATGGTATGGTCGTCCGCGAGGGTCATGTTTCCCGATCCCTTCTGTCTTCCATAGGAATAAGACAGGTCAATGTGTTCCCAGTTGCCTACCAGTTCATCTTCCGTAATGGCTACCTGAGGAACAGCTCCGTAGCGTTCGGGCATAACGAGTGGCCAGCCGTCTTCCGTCCAGCGGATGCTGCGCACATGTCCCATCATGACGGCGTTGCTGGCATTAATTCCACTAACGTTTTCAGGCAGGCGACCTTGCGATGCGTAGTACCAGTTGCCGGCGCCGTCATCGAAGATGGCGCAGTGCGCAATGCCTACCCAACCGTTACTGTTGTTGAATTTGTAGGGGTGGGTGACTACCGGAAGCACCTCTTGGCTGGTGGTGATATCGGCTCCGTCAATACCGTAATAAGGGCCGGTGATCTGTTCGGCACGGGCTACGCGGGTGTTGTAAGGCACTGCCAGTGCATCATAGGCAAGAAATAGATAATAGTATCCGGTTTCCGGATTGTAGATGACTTCCGGAGCCTCCGAACCTTGCCAACGGCTATCGGCTCCACGTTTATAGATGAGTTTTCCGTAAGGTGATTCTTCGGGAATGTTCCACGGTGCACACAGTTCGTCAAGTGGTTTTCCGGTTTCGGCATCTAATTGCAGGGCAGCGATACCACTATGCCATGAGCCGTAGATGAGCCAGTGTTCACCTTCTTTCGTAATGATATACGATGGGTCGATGGCGTTCCATTTGAAGTATGCGGTCCAATCGGATATTGAAGTTCGGCTCCAATCGTTCATTCCTTTATCGGAAGAAGAGCATACTACGAAGCCTTTATCTTCCCAAACATTGCTTGCCGGATCGGAGGTTTCCATCATACCGATGAAGGCGCGTTCAGTCCATGAGTTATCAAAATTAACATCCACATTAGGAGCACCTGTTCTAATATAGTTATCAATGATGACAGAGTAATACATACGGTATTTGCCTGCGCTGACTTTCCGGGCCACAGGTGCCCAGTAACCATAACTCGGATTATCTATCGCAGAAAGTCCCTGCGTTTCACGATACTCGTTGAGTTTTGTTTTTACCCACGTTGGTGGTGTTTCATCCATTGTCGATCCCAGGTATTCCCAGTTTACGAGGTCTTTGGAACGACGGCCGTGGAAATGTCCATATCCCACATGCACATTGCCATAAGACGCGTCGGTTTGATACATATAGTAATATCCATCATCGGCTTTCATCACGGTGGGGTCATGTACGTTTGCCAGGTTCCATTCATTGCGTTGGTTCCAGCCGGCTATGCCTGTGTAGTCGTCCGCATAGTCGGGTGCCACGTAGTTTCTGAGCTGTTCGTCAAGAAGGAGGACTTCTGTGGTTGCCGTGACCGCATCCGAGTAGGTATAACGGCTGTTACTGTAGGCATAAGCACGGATATAGTAAGAGGTGTTACCCATCAAGCCGGAGATCGTTGCACTGAAATTCTCGTCTGCTTCCACTGCATTGTCTTTGATAGTAGGCTCCTGAGCATTTACACTATAGACAAATCCCCTCATGACTACGTTATTCAGATTGCCGGTGACAGATGAATTAACGGTCAGTGTGGAGCCTGTAGTTGCGGTTACCTGAGGAGTGGCTACGTCTATATCGCTGTTTCTATTGTATTCGGTATCGTCCAGCCCATCGGAGCAAGCCGTGTAAACGAAGACCGTCAGCAGGGATATTAATAAAAATGTTACTTTTTTCATTCGATTGGTATGTTTTTAAGATCCATGAGGATGAATTCTAAGTCTATACGCTCTTTGACAAAGTTACAGATTGTAAGTCCGAAGGGCTTGAATGTGCATAACCGCGGGTGAAACCCGTGGCAGAAAGCAACCCCACTGCATGAACCCCGAAGGGGTTCATGCTCTCTATTCTTTCCAGTAGTTATACATTTTGCAAAGGTAGTATTTCTACCATTCCATTCTTTGTACAAACATACGAGCGGGTTCAACCCTTTCAGGGTTGTTATACAGAAGGTTTCTGCCTACCCCGGGTGCACCCGGGGTTATTCACATTTTACCCCTCTCGGGGTAACTACTTATAAATCGTAACTTTTAAAATTCCTGTTTTACTTTTGGAACATCCTCATAGACGATAAAGAATTAATAATTATTCTTGTTCATTGAATACGAGACAACAATAGTCAACGGTCAATGCAAACCACAGGTCGCTGGGATCCACTGTGTTGATACCTAAATAGTACTGGGTGGAAGTTGTACCTGTAGTACCCTCCATCACTGCCTGAACGTCGGCGGTGCTATTGCCACAGTTGGTTACATAAACCGTGACTTTGGCTCCATTCATACCGGCAAGCCAGGCATCCCAAACGCCTTGTGTTCCGCCGTGAACGCAGGCATCGTATCCCATACCATCACCTTCTTTTGAGTCCCATCCATAGTCGTCGGTACGAACTACTGCGTATTCGGTAAGATCGGCTTTTCTGAGAACTACAACGAAGTTATTATAGTACCCGACCAGACTGCTGTAGTTGGTAAAGGTGATAGACTTTGTTTCGCCCACAGCTACCTCGAAGTCGTCTGAGAAAGCTCCCAAAAGTCCGTTGAGTTATCTAAAGCTCCAACCACGCTGTTTGTGTTTCTTGCTTCAGAAACTGCAGATTCGGAGACAGTAACCCTTACCGTTGTGGTGACTCCATCTTCGGTGGTAATTGTAACGGTCCAACTACCAGTCTCCGCAGGAACGGTAGAGAAGTTGAGTTTCGCATTGTCAATGGTTCTTGAGCTTCCATCGGCGTAAGTTGCTGTAACCACCATGTCTGTTGGGTCGAAGGCCATCGTCCGGTTTGTCAAAGTCTAGGTGGCAGCCGAGATATAATAATAAAATTGTGTGCGCGAGGGTGGGGTAGTTACCTGGATGGATACAATCCTGTTCACGACTTCAAAAGTGGCATTAGCCACAATCGGTTGTTCACAATTCTCGCCCTTAAAGGTCTTGTTGTAGATGGCTACAAGAGTTTTCACGCCCGGTTGCTCTATATCGGGGATGACAGAGAAATGAAGTTCGGAAGCCGATACGGTTTGGGTCACTCCCTCTTCGAAGGTAACAATAGCCGAAACATTGGCCATGGCTTCTTCGAGCGAAGTACCTAAGTTGACCTGATCGGGTACACCTAGCAGTTGCATTGATAGCGGATTTTTGTCTTCGGCAGAAGTCAGACCGCCGATAGGTACGATGTTGGTCTGCTGGAAGTCGATATAAGAACCTTCGGGAACTAGGTAGCAGCGGATGTTGGTGTTGCTGGCATCTGCGTTCAGATTTACTTCCTTATAGGGTTGCTCGTACGTCTTGGTGACTTCGCTGTTGCTCATCTTTACGGTGAAAGCACTTGCGCTGGTGCGGTCGACGGTGATCGTTACCCTGCCGCCCAATTTCTGTAAATTAGCGTCGATATAGTCAACGGGGTCGAAAAGCAGGGTACTTGTGCTGTACTTAAAAAAGAGATGGTCGCCCCATAGCGAGTTGTAGTTTATAGTGTCGTTTGTGGCGTCAAAGCGGATGGCTCCGTATTCACGGACATTACCCGTGTCACGATCTGCATCGTTGGTGATGAGAAGGGCAAAATTCTTGTAATACGTGTTGTCGGACGGGTTGATGTGGAGGTTGATTACCGCATTCCACTTCTCGCCATCGGGTATTACGTAATACTTGGAGAAAGCAGTCCACCAGCCGGACGTATAATCCGTATTTCCGATGGTATATACATCTTCCATCATGCCTTCAAGCTCTTCTTCATCCGGTTGCGTCTTCGAATCTTCAATTTCCTGTAATTTATCGGAAATCCAGTCGGGGGCGTTCACGTCGTAAAGTTCGGCGCCCTCGCAGCTTGTCAATGCCAGCAACCCTAAGGTTAATGCACAGCAAACGTATGTTATTTTTTTTAGTAATCTCATTGTCTTAAATTTAAAGAATGTAATTGTTTCTTGTTTATCTGCTTAAATCTACAACCGGACGCACTTTCCAACCATTACTGCTGAAATAAGAGGAGTTGTCCGTGCTATAATTAGCGGAATTACCTTGGAGATTGGGGTTGTTGTTCATCAACTGCTGCACAATGGGCAGGAATTCATGTCCCGGAAAGTAGGTGTCGTACGGACACTTCAGTTCAGAATCGGTTGCTATATCGCTGTAGCTCACAGGATCCTTTACCCCCTCTGTAGAGCGGCGTACCGTGCTGTGTTCCTTGAGTTGCTGCAAGCGGCCACTGTCGTAGAAGAAGCCCCAGCGGATGAGATCGAAGCCCCGACCAAATTCGCAGCCGAACTCCTTAGGACGTTCCACGTTGGCTATCTGTTCGAATAGTTTGTCGGCGTTGTTGAAGTCCTGAAGTTCTAAGTTAGGCAAATCGGCACGGTTACGCACCTCGTTGATCCAATCGATAGCCTGCTGTGTAGGGCCGTTGACCTCGTTTTCGCATTCAGCGGCAAGTAGCAATACATCAGCATAGCGCATCACGCGCAGGTTAATACCACAGCGTAAGCCTGTAACGACGGAACTGTACAAACCGGTACGGAGGTTCGTGTATTTGGCTATTGGCAGACCGCCGTAAATGTTGTTCGTCACGATATTGTCGGAGGCTGTAAGTGTGTACGTATAAGCTACATTCCCATACTCGAAATCCGCCCAGTCGGGTTCGTAGGTTCCGATGGTCCAATAAAGACGGGGGTCGAGTGTACCCTTCGTGGTGCGCTCTTCTCTGAAAAGATGGTAGAGCCAGGGTGAAGCTGAAATATCGGCCCAACCACCATAGTTGCCGGGAGCGAAGTTGCTCTCAACGGCCGATCCTTGTGTGGCATTGGGGCTTGTATTCACCGGAGTCCATTCTTCGTCGGTGCCTTGCGACCCATAGTCGAGGAACTGCACTTCGAAGAGGCTTTCTGCGTTGTTCTCGTAGGCCGAACCTTCGCGGAAATTATCTCCATAGTTGTCCATCAGTCTATACGTGCCATACTTCTCACCGATGATGTCTTTCAGCACCGGGAGTGCATCGCTGTATTTTTGGCGCATCATCAGGGCGCGGGCATAATAGCCTGCCGCAGCACCGCAGGTGGCACGTCCACCGGCCCACTCGCCTCCTTCGTCGCGGGAAGGAAGCAGTTCCATCGCATCCCTGAAGTCTTTTTCTACCTGGTCCAGTACTTCATCGTAAGTGCTGTTGCCTTTATAAAGTCCTTCGAGCGAGGAGTAGTCGGCGTAGTCGGTAATGAGGGGCGGATTTTGATAATAACCCACCAGGTTGTAGTACGACAGTCCGCGCAGGAAAAGCATTTGTCCTTTGATGCGTTTCATTTTATCAGAAAGCTGGCTGTTATCTTCGTCGCAACGGGAAAGGGCGAAGTTACATACGTTGATGGTGTAGTACCATTCCCGCCAGGGCCACCATGTAATATCCGAAGTAACTTCCGCGTTCAGGTCATCGAAAGGCAGATACCACACTTGTGAAGAGTTCCAGGCTTCATCTCCACGGCACACGTCAATCGTGTAGCCTACACGGGCATAAGAACCCTCCATACGGATGTGGTTGTAGGCGGCAATCACAGATTCCTCCAAATCATCGGCATTAAAGCCGAAAGTACTTGAGGTCTGCTGGTTGGGATTCACTAATTCCAACTTGTCGTTGCAAGAAAACAACGTGCTAAATCCCAGAATGAGAGCAAGTGAATATTTATATAGTTTCATAAGAATATTTTTTAGGTAATAAACGATTAGAATGCAAAATGAGCACCACACATAAATGTACGTGCGGTAGGATAAGAACAGAAATTGTATCCCGGGGTGAAAGTTCCTCCCGCATAGTCAACATTATAACCGTGATAGCCGGTGAATGTATGTAGATTCTGTGCTGACACGTAGAAACGCACATTAGTTACATAGTTGCCGAACCACTTGTCAGGGAAGTTGTAGCCCAACTCTATATTGGCAATCTTCCAGTAGGCCGCGTTCTGGATCTTGCGCGAACTGAAGAGGTCGTTCCAGCCCATGCTGGCATTGTTGGTAACATACGTACGTGGCACATTGGAGAGGTAAGTGCTGCCGTCTTCACTCCAGCGGTTGGCATCGAGTATGCGCACATCTTTGTTTCCCCAGCCATAGGCAGAGTTAAGCGAGTTGTAGATGTCATCGCTGACGTGATAGTTCAGCGCACCGAAAGTAGCGATGTTCAAGTCGAAACGCTTGTACTCAAAGCGGGCACTAAGGCCGAAATTAATCTTAGGCATACCGCTACCCAACACCACCTGGTCGTATTCGTCTATTTTACCATCGGGTACACCGTCCGGTCCGCTCACGTCCTTATAGAGTAGGTCGCCAACCTGGGCACCCTCCTGAGTGGCATGGTTGTCCAGGTCTGCCTGCGTACGGGCAATACCCTCATAAACCCAGCCGTAGAACTGACCTATTTCCTGACCTACATTGGTAATGTAAGCCCCGGTGATGTAAGAGTCGGTACCAAAACCTAATGAAGTTACACGGTTGCGCAAGGTGCTGAGGTTGCCCGAAACTTCATACTTGAAAGCGTGGTCGCGGTTGCGGTAAGTAGCCGAGAACTCAAAACCGGAGTTGTTCATAGAGGCGGCATTCATCGTAACAGTGGCGTTCGACACACCGGCTTGCTCCGGAACAGGAACACTATACAACAGGTCCTGGCTGGTATTCTTGTACCACTCGGCCGTAAACTCCAGGCGGTTGCGGAATAAGGCGAGGTCGATACCCACATTGTAGGTCTTCTTTTTCTCCCATGCCAGGTTATTCTCCACGAAAGTGGAAATGGCAGAACCGGTCACTACGTTACCATTGAAATTGTAGGTCATGTTGTTGCGCGACATAACCGCCTGATACATATACTCGCCGATATTCTCGTTACCGAGTACACCATAACTACCACGGACTTTGAACATATTCACCGTATTCGTATCGAAAGGGAAGAAATTCTCTCTGTCGAAGCGCCAGCCCGCAGAGACGGAGGGGAAGGTGCCCCAACGGATACCTCTGGTCAGGCGGGAACTACCATCCCGGCGCATTGTTGCCGATATCAGGTATCTGTCATTGTAATTGTAGTTGATTCGGCCGATATAGGACAAGATGGAGTGCTTGTATTCATAGCTTTCAGAATATGTGTCGGCAGCATTCTGGAGCTGTAGGAAGTACGGTTCAGTGAAGTCGAGGCCCCATCCGGTCAGCAGGTCGGTGATTTCCTCCTGGTATGTCTGCCCTGCCACTACGTTGATGTGGTGCTTGCCTATCGTACCGTCGTAAGTAACTATGTTCTCTATCAGCGCATCCGTATAATCGCGTGACCCTTTGGTAAGCCGTTCGTTGCTTTTGGCCAGATACACACGGTTACTTTGCACCCATGCGGGGATCCAGGTATTGTCCATGCAGTGGGTTTTGCTGTAAGAGAGGTTCACTTTATAGTTGAGCTTATGATTTTTGCTATCGAAGCCAACCATCTTGAACAGATCCACATCGGCCGATCCGGTTCCTACGAAGCGGTCCACGCGGGTGTTGCGTTCCATTAGGTTATTTACCAGCAACGGGTTGGAAGCGGAGATGTCGCCATGAATGGCATCGTAGTAAACGCCATAGCCGTAAGCGTCATAATTGTAGTTGTTGGCAATTCCTACCAGGTCATCAAGTACCCATGTAGAAAAATCGTATGCCTTGATGGTGGGCTGCATGAGTAAGGTACCGCGCAGCACATTGGTTACGTCGCCGTACAAACCCTGAACGTATTCGGAAGCATTCGACAAGCCCATATTGTCCTGGTTGGAGTGAGAATAAACGAAGCTGGTCTGGAACTTGATGAACTTGGTATCCATGGTGTTGTTTGCACGCGCGGTAAAACGTTCGTAGTTAGGACCGGCACCTTCGAGTGTTCCTCTTTGGTTGAAATAATCTAATGCTATATTATAAGTATTATTGGCACCACCTCCGGAGAGGTTCACGTTGTGGTTCTGGCGAATGCCCGTCTTGAACACTTCGTCAAACCAGTTGGTGTCGGTGTCATCGTGGAAATGATATTTTCCGGTTTCGCTGTCAAATATGTATCCCGATGGCAACGGAGTGTTGGAGTTTGCGGCCGCCTGACCGAGGTATTGGCTGTATTGGTCGGCATTCATTACATTATAAACGCTACTGGGAATATAATCCACGCCGAAGTATCCAGTGTAATCCACCTTCAGCGGTTGGTCTTTCTGTCCGCGTTTGGTGGTGATGATAATCACACCATTAGCAGCGCGCGAACCGTAGATGGCAGCAGCCGAAGCATCTTTCAGCACCTGGATGGTTTCAATATCGTTTGAAGAAAAATCGCGTATGGTAGTTCCCATGGGAACACCGTCGATAACATACAGAGGAGCGGTGCTGCCGAAAGATCCGACCCCACGGATACGGACGGCAGGATCGGCACCGGGCTGTCCGTCAGAGGTGACTTGCACACCGGGAACCTTTCCTTCGAGCATGGTGGAGATGTTGGAGTTTGATACCTGTTTCAAGGCTTCCGCATCTACTATGGTAACGGCGCCGGTTAAGTCGGCCTTTTTCTGTGTACCGTAGCCCACGACCACCACCTGGTCAAGTAGCTGGATGCTGGATTCTAACTGGATAGTTTCAATGATGGCACGATTACGAACAGCCACTTCGCGTTCCTTGTACCCCACATAGCTTATCACAAGGATAGCGTCTCCAGGCACATCCAATTGGAAGTACCCGTCCAGGTCGGTAATAGTTCCACCTTGTCCGTCTTTAATCATGACGGTAGCCCCTACCAGGGATTCACCTTGTTCATCGACTACCTGACCACGAACCCGGATAGTGGGAGATTGTGCCACGGTAGCCATTGCAGGGGTAGAATACACCATCATGCCGCCAAAGGTACACAGGCTAAGTATTACGGAAAAGAATAAATGTTTCCTCATCTTATAAAAGTATTAAAGTTGGTAATTTAATAGATTAAATTTGTTATTAACTGCATTACGATGCCGGATTGACATACGCCCCCCGGGTTTCATTAGTTTTTTTACTTTTTGATTCTTGATTGTTCATAACAAACTACTTTAAGATTGTTTCATTTTTTAAATCTCTCTTTTGATTGTCAATACTAATTCTGATTTTTTCTTTTTCTCATTTCGTATTAATTTAATTATTAAACATATATATGT
>JAJPZM010000257.1 GCA_021204335.1 Parabacteroides sp.
ATGTCTTTGATTTTACGCTCACATTCTTCGGGGCTCTTAACCCGGCAGACTTAAGATTAGGCATACTTGAATATACTACCGTTTCCGATAATACTGATAATGTAGGAGAATAATAAAATGAGATTTATGAATAGAAGCAAAAAATATATCGCAAAGATAGTATCGCTTACATTATTGTGTGTCTGGTTTTGCGGATGCAACCGAATGGATACTATGGAAGAAGAAAAGGAGGGATTTCGTTTTTTGATAAATCCACCATTATCTTTAGAAGTAACTACGAAAGCAAATCCACAGTTAAGTGGCATTGACGTAAATAATGTTTGGATCATTCAATTTAATAAAGATGGTGGGGGGTTGTCTGAAAGGCTTTTTCGTATCTGGCAATCAAATACAAACAAGTACAACTTCTGAGCTATTAATAGAACTGAATACTGAGGATGCTAACTTCTCAAATGTAGCGAGCCGGTTTTATATCATAGCAAATGGAGGAGAGTCATTATTTACTACGGAAGAAATCGAAACAGGAAGTTCGATCGAAGGTGGAGGTACGACTGGAACACTAACTGAAGCAACATTAAAAAGTAAAACCGTAGATTTTACTTTTTCAATGGAAGAAAATAAACTTCAAACAACACAGCCTACCTTGCCTACTTCCGGTCCAATCGAATATACACCGGAAGAGAATAAAATAGTAGTCGTGTCGCGTATGTTTCGAGCTTTCAGCAAACATTCCATAACAGTGAATTATACGGGTAAAACAGGAGTATTTACACCCACCTCTGTTACCGTAAACAACATACCTAAAGCAATGGCACTGTTTGAAGCAGGAGGTACAGACAATACCTATTATCCTTCAACGGAGAAGATTGGTGAAGAAGGTAGCTTGTTTGACACAAGTAATAGAAACTATTCATTTTCATGGAATTCAACGAGTAAAACGACAAATGCAATGGTATTCTTCATGCCTGAAAATCTCCGCGGAGCAGGAACAGCAACCGGGCAGAAAGAGAAAGGGGTAGAAGGAAAAGGGCCAGGGCTCAATGGTTCATTAACAGGTTGCACCTTTCTGACTATCGAAGGCAAATATAAATATGAATCCGGTCAGTTTGGGGAAGTAGGTGTCAAATACCGCTTTTACCTGGGTGGCAACTTTACCGACGACTACAATATATACAGGGATTATCATTACAACATGACAGTCAATATCAGTGGCGCCAACAGTGCCGACCTTCGCGTTACCATCACCAATGGTAACGTAGCCGTTTTCGATAAAGTGGAAGAAATATCAAATACAGTAGAATTTTAATATGAACAAAGCAGATTTAATAAAACAGGTAGCCACCCGCATGACGATTACCCAAAAGATGGCTTCCCAATTCGTGGAAGTCTTTAAAGATCTCTTGGAAGAAGCAATCAAGGAAGATGGCGTAATGACTTTACAGGGATTCGGTACTTTCACACATTGGGAGCAAACCGAACGGTTGGGACGAAATCCGAAAACCGGTTCGCCGGTAACGATTCCTCCCCGCAGTAGTGTTAAATTTAAACCGGGCAGAGACTTATTGAAGTCACTGAACCCAACAGATAAGCACCCGTTTTAAAGGTAGGGTATTTTGAAATGTTAAGTCCCTTATTTTGAAGTCAAAATAAGGGACTTTTGAATTTAAAAGACTAGTCTTTTTTTCGGCAGATTTGCATTGCCCGGCTGAAAGCGGCAGACTTCAGCGTATTTTCCTATTAATTAACGCATTACAAGGAAAATGAAACGTAAAAGCAAGCTTTTGCATTTGCTTGCAAATGAAAGCTTCCGTAACGACACTGTAGGTGGTTCCTGCCTGGGTATCTGTGTTACCGTCGCTCTTTTCGGGCGCGGTTTTCCTTCCCTTTTCGATTCAGGGCGGATCAGTTTGTCGAGCATACAGTCGGAGGCTTTGTCGATTTTTGTTTTGGATAGCTGCCCCAGATAGATCTCGGTTGTCTGCAAGGAGGTATGGCCAAGCGACTGGCTGATCACCCCGATCTCGGTACCCGACTCAAGCATCAGCGAAGCCCAACTGTGGCACATCACATAGGTGGTGAGAGGATAGGGCAGCCCCAATTTCTCCCCAATTGCTTTCAAGTGTATATTCAGCCGGTGAAGCGACGACTGTTCAGATATTTCTCCTTTCCCTACCGACTTCTCATGCAGGAAAGGAAACACCCAACGGCCGTTATTTCTTTTATACCGCCTCATGATCTCATGCATCTCGGGGGTAATCTTCACTTGCAGGGCTACCTGCGTTTTGCTACGGATATATTGTACATAACCGTTGTGCACATTGTCCTGTTCCAGCTTGAACACATCGACAAAACACATTCCCCGGGCGTAGAAAAGGAAAAGGGAAATCTGCAACGCGGCATATTGTTCGGGACTGTCGGGCAGGTCCATCTCGACCAGTTTTCTCAATTGGCGGAGAGGAAGCGCACGTTTGCGGGTGGGGGGCACCGATATATGGAGCCCGTCAAAAGGATTATTCTCTCTGCTCCGGTAGCGCAGATCTTTTTTAATGCTATTATACATTGCTTTCAGGTTGCGCAGGTAAAAATCGCGGGTACCGGGACTCAGCAAATCATTGCCCGACTTCTCGTCCTGCAGCAGCCATAAGAGAAATTCCTGGATCATCACAGCCGTTATGTCCGTAATAACCAGCCTTTTCGACTTTTCACGTCCCAGGTAGGAGGCAAACTTTTTTCATGAACTACGATAGTTTGCGGCCGTTCTTTCTCTGTCCGCTTCAATTTTCCGTCTCACCAACCGTTCCACGCAATCGCAGAAAGGGGGATAACTCAAAGTTGTTTCTATATCCATTATATGTATCAATTTAGTCTGGCAAAAATGCAAGTAAAATCAACAAATTATTAGGAATATAGAAACAAAAAGATAATCAAAAAGGTTACGCAATAGTTGTTTATTGATTGTGTACAGCTTCCAGAAGAAGGGTCAGGTTGGCGGTAAATAACCTCACAGAAATGGCCAGCAGGATAATACCGAAGAATTTACGGATTATATAAATACCACCTTTGCCCAACAAATGTTCGACCTGCTTCGTCATGCGGACGACGAAGTAAACCCATAGCATATTCAGAATCAATGCCACAACAATGTTAACGCTGGCATATTCGGCCCTCAAGGATAGCAGAGTCGTAAAAGAGCCTGCGCCAGCCAACAAGGGAAAGACAAGAGGAACAAGTGTTGCCTCCTTGATAGGACCGTTATTTTTAAAAATCTCTATATCCAGGATCATTTCCAGCGACAGCAGGAAAATAACGAACGCGCCGGCTACGGCAAACGATTCGATATCCACATGGAACAGTTTCAACAGGAAATCGCCGGCATAGAAGAAGCCCAGCATTAAAAGAAAAGAGATGATCGTAGCTTTCAAGGCATTGACATCTTTGCCTTTTTCCTTCAAATTAATGATGATTGGTATTGAACCGATAATATCGATTACGGCAAACAACACGATGAAAGCGCTTATCATCTGTTCGAAATTAAAATCTGCAAACATGTCCGGTCCTCCTTGCTTCAAAGTTTTCAGCTGTGAAGGTAGTAAATTTTATCCGAAGTACAATCCCTGTTGATTTCCGTTACTTACAAATATCTGTCCATTTTTCCGTTGAAAATAAATCTTATTTTCCCTTGCAAGCCATCCGATAGCTAAAGTTGTATCTTCATGGCTTAAATCAATCGTCCTGCTGAGTTCCGGTATCGAAAATTCTTTCCCGTCATGTAGCGCATGCCATACTTTTCCTGCATTTTCTCCAATTTTCTCTATTTCCATAATCGTAACTTTTATAGGTAAAACAATCTATTCTAATGTTCGGTTCACATCTTTCCTTGCTTAACTACTATACAAAGTTCGTGATAAAAACAATAATAGTCAATCTCTATTATTATTATTTTATGTTCTGTTTTTCGACTATTTTAGCGATTGAAGCAATTGCAGAGTGGCCTTTATAGTTGGAGGATATCTAAAAAAGCAGGGCTTTAGCCCTGTTCCCTCTTTTGAGAAACAGGAGCCAAAGCCCTACAATGATATTGATTGCCCTGTTAGAACTTACACATATTCAGGTTTCTGTCAACCAGCAAGCCGTCGATGGCTTTGAGATTGAACTTCACTTTGCGTTTTGCTTTCAGTTTCAGGATAAACAGGTCGGCGGTGCCTTCCAGGGTTTCCTTGTCACCGAGGTTTACGAAAGTAGGATAGAGGGCTTTCTGGCCGCTGGTGTGCAGACGGTCGTAAGTCAGGTTCTCCATGGCTTTCAGGTTCAGCGGCTCTACGCCGATGAATTCGTAATCCTGCTGGTCGTAAGGCAAGGCAAAGCTCAATGCGTTGACGGCTTTGAGGTCTGTGCCTTTTACCTTGACTTCAACGATTTCATCTTTGTTGTAGTTATATTCGGTAAACGAACTGTAGCCTGCCGGATAGATCTCGTAAATACGCAGGTTCTTGTTGATCTCCGTTACATTATTATTCGGATTGGTCATCGGGATAATCGCGCCGCTCTTCACGAATACCAGAAGTTTCCACAACGGAGCCGCGAAGTTACTGATCACGCAATTGCCGGCATACTGTTCGCCGGTGAAGTAATCCATCCAAGTACCTATGCGGTTCCATTTATTCACTGATGCATAAAATATTCGAGAACAGGTATGAGCCGTTGTTTGGACGGGCAACCAATACGATTCTTTTAAAGCCTTTCACGACCAGTACATTAAAAGAGATTCTGACGGAAAATAATCCGGGTTTTACAGCTGAGGATTTATTGGCATTTTACACTTTTACCGGCGGTGTTGCCAAATATGTGGAAATCTTTGTCGACAATAAAGCGTTGACATTTCCCAAAATGCTTAAGTTGATTGTAAAAGAGAACTCGCCCTTTTTGTCTGAAGGCAAATCGTTGTTGACAGAGGAGTTCGGGAAAGAATACACCACTTATTTTTCCATTCTGTCTTGCATTGCGAATGGTTTTACTGCCCGTACAGCCATTGAGAGTTATCTGCGTCGTGAAATAGGAGGGTATCTAACCCGCCTGGAAAAAGATTTCGGATTGATAAAGAAACAAGTCCCCTTGTTCTCAAAGTCTGAAACGAAAAATATCATCTATACGATCGACGATAACTTCCTGCGTTTCTGGTTTCGCTTCATTTATAAATACATCCGTTACATAGAAGCCGGTGCGTTAGATCGTTTATATGATGTTATTTTACGCGATTATCCGACATTTAGCGGTTATGCGTTGGAAAACTATTTCAAGGCGCAATATAGGGAATCGGGACTCTATACCAATTTAGGAGGATATTGGGATCGGAAAGGTGAAAACGAAATCGATCTGATCGCTCTGGACGATTTCGATAAAAACGCTGTCGTAGCCGAGATCAAACGAAACAAAGAGAATATCAAACTAGACAGACTGGTTCAGAAAGCGACGACCCTTCAGAAAGAACTAAAAAGCTATCATATCGAATATCGTGCATTGAGTATGGACGACATGTGACGCATACTTCCTAACAAGTGCATGATAGTTTAAGATAGTCAGCATGTAAGCCCTGTTTCCTGCTGACGAAAGTTATTGCCGACGTCCTCGGCAAAGTTTTCGAGGACGTCGGTAATATTGCTGACGACGTCGGCAATATTGTCGAGGACGTCGGCAACAACTTTTCAGCAAAGGAAATAACCATTTGTTCGGCAACCTTTCAGAAAGATCCCGGCATAAACAATAAAAGGAGCTCCATTGCTGAGACTCCTTTCCTATACTATGAATATATTACCGGAATACTGGAACCATTGGCGGCTTAACCAATCATCTGCACGCTGCGTTTGATGAATTGGCTCAGGGCTTCGCCTTTCAGCATGCCGTTGGCAAGCAGGGCGAGGTCGATCAACTGGCTGATCAGTTTGTTGCTGACAGCATATTCTGCCAGAATGGCGTTGCGTTGCGATGTCAGTTCATCGATCTTATGGTTCGTATTCGTCATATCTTCTTTTTCCTCAGAAGTGATTTCTTCTTCTTTCTTCTTGCTCTGGGCTTCGCGAAGGTCTGCCTGACGGGCTTTCCAGCCTTTTAGGTCGGACAGGATCGGTTTCAGCTTTTCTTCGCAATTCTGTTCTTCTTCGGAAAGAACCTTCTTAACCAGTTCGTGGTCGGTGTTCAATACCAGATTGTAGTTGTCCGGCATTTCACCATAGAACGACATGCCCGGCTGCATGGCAGACATTTCGCGCATACGGCGCATGTATTCGCTCTGAGTCAGCATCACAGGGTTCGAATTTTCGCCCAAGGCTTCGAAGGTGACGATAAAGTCGGTCTTTTCGATCTTCGGAAGTTGGCTTCTGAACATTTCCTGCAAAGCGTTCTTCTGATCCTCATTCAAAGTAACCTCGCCGACGTTTTCCTTGCGGATCAGGTTGTCGATCGTATCGCTGTCTACACGAACGAAACGGGTCTTTTCGAACTTCTGTTCCATCTGGCTGATGGCATGAACATCCAGCTGTCCGTCCATGATCAAGACGTTGTAGGCTTTGTCTTTGGCTGCCTGGATATAGCTGTACTGGTCGTTTACGTTCGTAGTGTAGAGGTAGATCAGGTTGCCTTCTTTGTCGGTCTGGTTAGATTCAACCAGAGCTTTGTATTCTTCGAATGTGAAATACTTGCCGTCCACATCTTTCAGCAGGGCGAACTTGGCGGCACGGTCGTAGAACTTCTCGTCGCTCAACATGCCATATTGGATAAACAGCTTCAGGCTGTCCCATTTTTCTTCAAACTGAGGACGGTCGTTCTTGAAGATTTCTTCCAGGCGATCGGCCACTTTCTTGGTAATGTGGTTGGAGATCTTCTTCACATTCTGGTCGCTCTGCAGGTAAGAACGGGAAACGTTCAACGGAATATCGGGCGAGTCGAGCACACCATGCAACAGTGTCAGGAACTCGGGAACGATACCTTCTACCGAATCCGTAACGAATACCTGGTTGCTATATAATTGTATCTTATTGCGATGCAGGTCGAGGTTGCTCTTGATACGCGGGAAATAAAGGATACCGGTCAGGTTGAACGGGTAGTCCACATTTAGATGGATCCAAAACAACGGTTCGTCTGACATCGGGTACAGATCCCGGTAGAACTTTTTATAATCTTCGTCCGTCATATCGGCCGGTTTGCGAACCCATGCCGGTGTAATGTCGTTGATGATGTTATCTTCGTCGGTATCCACATATTTGCCGTCTTTCCATTCCTGCTTTTTGCCGAAAGCGACGGGGACGGGGAGGAAGCGGCAATATTTAGTCAGCAGGCCGCTGATCTTGTCTTTATTGAGGAAGTCCTGGTTTTCATCGTCGATATAAAGGATAATGTCGGTACCGCGATCTTCTTTCTGGGTTTCTTCCAGCGTGTATTCGGGCGTTCCGTCGCAGCTCCATTTCATAGGAACGGCACCTTCCTTGTATGATTTGGTTACAATTTCCACCTTCTTGGATACCATGAAAGAAGAATAGAAACCAAGACCGAAGTGTCCGATGATGGCGGCAGCGTCGTTCTTATATTTCTCCACAAATTCTTCGGCACCCGAGAATGCGATCTGGTTGATGTATTTGTCGATTTCTTCGGCTGTCATACCGATACCACGGTCTGAGATCTTGATGATCTTATCGTCGAAGCTGACATGAACGGTCAGGTCGCCCAGCTCGCCTTTAAATTCGCCGACAGAAGAAAGCGTCTTCAATTTCTGCGTAGCATCTACGGCATTCGACACTAATTCGCGAAGGAAGATTTCGTGATCGCTGTACAAAAACTTTTTAATGATAGGGAAGATGTTCTCGCTTGTAACACCAATGTTTCCTTGTTTAGCCATATCTTTTATCTTTTTATTGTTATAATAATTCGTTTGACGTTACCGTATAAACAAAAAAAATGCCAGATAGGTTCTATCTGACATTTTGACTTTATAACCGGAAGAAACGGCTTATACCTGTTCCTTCTTTTGTACGGATGTTACTATTTTCTGTTCTTCCTTGTTGAAGTCGACAACGATCTTGTCGCCCTCGCCGACGGAAGCACGGATGATCAGTTCCGCCATTTCATCTTCCAGGTATTTCTGGATGGCACGTTTCAGCGGACGGGCGCCAAACTGTACGTCGTAGCCTTTCGTTGCGATGAAGTCTTTTGCCTCGTCGGTAAGAACCAATTCGTAACCCAAGTCGCAAACTCGTTTGTAAAGGCCCTGCAACTCAATGTCGATGATCTTATGGATCGCATCTTTATCAAGCTGGTCGAACATAATGATGTCGTCCACACGATTTAGGAACTCAGGAGCGAATGCCTTATTCAAGGCTTTCTGAATGACGCTACGTGAGAAATCCTTATCGGTTTCGCCGGTAGCCTGTGTACTGAATCCTACACCGCGGCCAAAGTCCTTCAACTGGCGGGTACCGATGTTAGAAGTCATGATCAGAACTGTGTTCTTGAAATCGATCTGTCTGCCAAGACTGTCAGTCAGGCGTCCTTCATCCAATACCTGCAACAGCAGGTTGAATACGTCCGGATGCGCTTTCTCGATCTCGTCGAGCAATACGACAGAATAAGGTTTGCGGCGTACCTTTTCGGTAAGCTGGCCGCCTTCTTCGTAACCTACGTATCCCGGAGGCGCTCCGATCAGGCGGGACACCGCGAACTTCTCAAGATATTCGCTCATATCGATACGAATCAATGCGTCTGCCGAGTCGAACAGGTATTCTGCCAGTTTCTTGGCGAGATAGGTTTTACCTACACCGGTCGGCCCCAGGAACATGAATGTGCCGATCGGCTTGTTCGGATCTTTCAGTCCGACGCGGTTACGCTGGATGGCCTTTACGATTTTCTGTACGGCATCGTCCTGGCCGATTACCTGCTTTTTCAGATTCTCCGACATTTCTAGCAGTCGCATATTTTCGGCCGTTGCAATCCGCTGAACAGGCACGCCTGACATCATGGCTACGACTTCTGCCACCTTTTCTTCGTCAACCGTTTCGCGGTGTTCCTGCAATTCCTGTTCCCATTTCGCTTTTGCGGCTTCCAGCTGTAAAAGGTACTGACGTTCCTTGTCGCGGAAACTTGCTGCCAGCTCAAAGTTCTGAGATTTAACGGCTGCCAGTTTTTCAGTCTTTGTATCTTCTATCTTGGCTTCCAGTTCTTCGATACTTTTCGGAACGATTATATTAGATATATGTACGCGAGAGCCGGCTTCGTCGAGCGCATCGATCGCTTTATCCGGGAAATTGCGGTCGCTGATGTAACGTTCCGTCAGCTTCACGCAAGCCAGCAGAGCCTCGTCCGTATAGATCACATTGTGATGTTCTTCGTAACGGGATTTGATATTCTTCAGAATCTGCAATGTTTCCTCGGCGGTAGTCGGGTCGACGATTACTTTCTGGAAACGACGTTCCAGCGCACCGTCTTTCTCGATATTCTTACGATATTCGTCGAGCGTAGTCGCACCGATACATTGTATTTCGCCACGCGCTAAAGCAGGTTTCAACATATTGGCGGCATCCATCGAGCCCGAAGCCGAGCCGGCACCGACAATTGCATGTATTTCATCAATGAACAGGATGATATTCGGATTCTTCGAAAGCTCGTTCAGAATCGCTTTGATACGTTCTTCAAACTGTCCGCGATACTTCGTGCCGGCAACGATAGAAGCCATATCCAGGCTGATCACACGTTTGTCGAACAGGATATGGGACACTTTGCGCTGAATGATACGCAAGGCAAGTCCTTCAACGATAGCCGATTTACCGACACCGGGTTCTCCGATCAATACTGGATTGTTTTTCTTACGGCGGCTTAAGATCTGTGCCAGGCGTTCGATCTCTTTCTCACGGCCGACAATCGGATCCAGGCGGTTTTTAGCAGCGGCACGTGTCATATCCGTTCCGAAATTATCCAGCACCGGAGTATCGTTTGGCAATTTAGGCTGCGCGCCGCTACCGGAAGCAGGGCGGGTGGATTCCTTACGGGAAGAGAAATCCTCCTCTTCATCGTCTTCGTCATCGGTGTAGCCGTCGCTGATTTCGTCTATTTCTTCCAGTTCTTCCAAGTCGCTCATGCCGTTTCCGCTCGCAAAGTTGTTGTATACATTGCGGTAATTGATACCGGCTTCGTTCAAAGCCTTGGCGGCTACATTGAATTCTTCTTTCAGGATTGCTAAAAGCAGGTGTTCGGTACCCGTTTCGTCGGTTTTGAATAAACGCGACTCCAGCATGCTCATGCACAATACGCGTTCCGTTGTCTTACTGATGGCAATATCATGCAGTTCCGACTCTTCCACTTCGAATGTGTTCTTAATCTCCTGCTCGATTTTTTTCTTTATATCTAATACGTCGACGTGTAAATCACGCAATAATTGCATTGCTTTACCTTCGCCGTCGCGAATGATACCAAGCATCAGGTGTTCCGGACCGATATAACTGTTTTGAAGCCTTGCTGCTTCTTCACGACTATATTCGATGACGTCCATCAACCTCTTTGAATAGTTATTTTTCATACTTACTTTGAGTCCTCTCTATAATAT
>JAJPZM010000143.1 GCA_021204335.1 Parabacteroides sp.
ACATTCATATGATGTTCAATAAATCAACGGACATCATGCGGATAATCATATTAAATAAAACCTATAATTTCTCTGTCGAAGGGTATTACAAGAAAATGGATAATCTGCTGGAGTATCGCGACGGCCATACGTTTACGCCCTTCTATGTGAACTGGGAAGATAAATTGACCGCCGGCGAGGGCCGTTCATACGGTGCCGAGCTGATGGTGCGTAAAGAGACCGGGCGAACGACGGGCTGGATCGGCTACGGGTTGTCGTGGTCTGATCGCCAATTCGACGAATTGAATCTGGGCGAACGTTTCCCCGCTCGTTTCGACAACCGGCATAAACTGAATATTGTAGTCATGCATAAACTCTCTCCGAAAGTGGAAATCTCTGCCGCCTGGTCGTATGCTTCCGGCAACCATGTGACATTGTCTTTGGAAAATTACAGGGAGAACGGTTCTCCCAATTATGTACACAGCGATGGATACGATCTGTCTTATTCCGGATCGTGGGGATTGGATTATTATGAAGGACGCAACAATTACCAACTACCTTCTTACCATCGCCTGGACCTGGGGCTAAAGATTTACCGCCCTAAAAAGAAAGGCAGAATGGGAATCTGGACCATCAGTGTCTATAATGTGTACTCGCGTATGAATCCTTTCATGATTTACAAATCGGATAAGCGGGTTTCTGATCCATTTTCCGGAGGTTACAAATATGTTTCGGCTTTCCGGCAAATCGGCGTTATGCCAATCATTCCTTCTATTTCTTACACCTATAAATTTAATCGGATGAACATGAAAATAAGTTATTTACTGGTGGGCATTTTATTATTGACGGCTTCATGCACAAAAGTCGTCGATCTGGAAGATTTGCGTCCCGATCCGAAATTGGTATTAAACTGTGTTGCTTCCCCTGGCGAACCGCTGAAGGCTTCCTTGTCGCGTACCTGGTTTTATACCGAAGATTATCCGAACGTAACCATCGAAGATGCCCGGCTGAATCTCTATGTAAACGACCGGTTCGTGCAGGAAATGGATTGGGAAGTGGAGGAGACGGAATATTATGCTACCGGCAATTATGTATCTTCCTATATCCCTGTTGCAGGCGACAAGATACGGATTGAAGCCAGTCGCGACGGCTTTAAGAGCGTGTCGGGCGAAGAAACCGTTTTGCCCAAACCGGCTTTGCTTGGTTTTTCAGCGAGTGAAATAAACAGGGATGATCGCTATGACTACAATTATAAACGTAAAATCCAAATCACATTCAAAGACGGTCCTAACTTGGGCGACTGCTATCTGCTTCGTCTGTCATCCGGCTGGCCAAAGTATGAGTATGATATAAGCGGTGACCATAAGCCTGTTTATACCGGAGAATACTATTGGTACACAGAGTCTATGGATTATGCTACCGAGCCTGTTTTCGGAAACCAAATATCCATCATCGACAAAGTTTTTGGCAACGACTGGTTGTCTGGCAATAACGGCCATCCTTTCTCCGACGAACTTATCAACGGGAAAGAATATACTATCAACATAGAAAGTACTTCTTATTACTTTAGCAACACAAATATAGATCCGTCCGAACAAATGCCCGACTCGATACGTGTTTACCTCTATTCCATCTCCGAGTCTTACTACAAATACCTCTCCGCCGTTATTTCTTTACACGATGGAACGTTGAATAGCGATCTGGCAAGTGCCGGACTTGCCGAACCCGTTCGTGTTTTCAATAATATCAAAGGCGGTCTTGGCATTATGGGCACTGCTTCGGTAGATAGCCTTACGGTTGCAGTAACAAATGCAGACTGATATATCAGCATCTTTTGCCTCACCTTATTTCGTTAGCCTGAATGTCGCTAGTACCGCTTTATGGTCAGTAGGCCAGATACCTTGTGGCTGGATGATCGGGTCTGCCGTTTCTTCCGTTACGCGTTCTCCACGAAGGATATCTCCTTTAGGACCGATGATCATTGCATCAGTCAGGCTCAGTCCCTCAAAGGGGGGCGAACATGATGAAGTCAATACGGTCGCGATCGTCCGCTTCCGGAGACCAGACCAGCTTTTTCAAGGCAATATCCGGACAATCTGCCGGGCAGGTGAATCCCGGATGGGCGACGGGATCGGGGAATTTTACGCGGTAAGCGTCCCGGTAGCCGGCCTTTTCAAGCATGGCGGACACATCCCAGGGGACAACCAGGCCATAATGATCGCGCATATCCTTCGTCGCTTCCGTCCAGTCCAGATGCGAAGGCTCGTTGAAATCGCCGCCTAAGATAACGATGCGGCCGGCTTCCCTGTCTTTTTGGGCTACACTGATAAAGCGGGCGATGGCGTCGTCGCGTACGGATGCCCGGTTAAGTGCCAGTAGAGAATCTAAATTGGTAACAGGCGCTATTTTCTCCCAATTATTACCGTCATATCCGCGGGCGTCGTAGTAAGCGCAGTTGCGATAATCGAGATGGGTGGTATAGACGGCAAACTCCTGGTTCCCTTTCTTCATAACCAGGCGATAGACGCTTCCGCGGTCGTCGTTCAGGGGATACACTGTGCTGCTGTCGGTAATCGGGTAGCGGCTTAGGAGGCCTGAATCTTCCGTATAAAAAGAATAATAAGTTTGTCCGCGTTTTTGCAACGCTTCGACAATGCGGTCGCAAAAACGGGTGTCGTGGTAGTTGCGCACTTCGCTTAATGTAACAAAGTCGGCATCGCTTCGTACGATTTCATCGGCCACTGCATCGAATCCGTTTTCAACGACAGCACCTTCCTGCCAGATGTTAAATTGGAGAACTTTGAATGTCTCAGTCTTTTGACAAGAGGAAAAACCGAGAGCAAAAAGCAGCAGAAAAGCTGCCATTAGCGTATTTTTCATGATAATGTGTTTTTTGATATTATTTTAGTGCGCAAAGTTAATCAATATTTATGTACATTTGCAACAAACAATCAAACAGAAATAGGGCATGGATGGGAAGAGAGTATTTGTCACCGGCGGTGCTAAAGGAATTGGTGCTGCTATTGTTACTGCGTTTTGTAATATAGGTGCCCGTGTCGCATTTTGTGATACTGATGAAAAGGCTGCTGCTGACCTTTGCGATTTGCTTCCTACTTTTGTCCAGTTTTTCAAAGCAGATGCCTGCAATCCCGACGAACTTCAAAAAGTTATCAACAGACTTTTTAACATGTGGGGAGATGTGGATGTGATTGTTAATAATGTGGGTATCAGTGAATTTACCTCTCTTGTCGATACCAGTATTGAACAGTTCGATAAGATTTTATCAACCAACCTCTGCCCAGTGTTTATAACTTCGCGCGCATTGGCCATTCACAGGAATAATACGGAAGGAAAGGAGTGTTACGGGCGAATTATCAATATTGCTTCCACCCGTTATCTACAAAGTGAACCGAGCTCGGAGGGATATGCAGCCTCCAAAGGAGGAATTGTTTCGCTGACACATGCGTTGGCCCTTTCTTTCTGCGATTATAATATTACGGTAAATTGCATCAGTCCGGGATGGATACAGAATGAAGATTATCAACTCTTGAAGCGGGCCGACCATAAACAGCATCCGTCTGGGAGAGTGGGCCGTCCTTCGGATATAGCAAATGCCTGCCTGTTTCTGGCTGCTCCCGAAAATGATTTTATCAACGGGCAAAATATTATAATCGACGGAGGAATGACCCGCAAGATGATTTATTGCGATTAATTAAAACCGATCTTGATATTCTTGTTCTTTATCGCCGGATAGAATAATATTTGGCGGTCCATGCCTCTTTTCCAGGGATTGTACTCATAGTTGATACCTACGCCGAAGCCAACGCCTTCACTTACATTGATTTCGAAAGCTCCTCCTACACTTGTATGGTTATAAAATGGATTTAATAACATGTGCGGATTCTTGCGTTCTCCTTTTTCATAAAGGGCATACTACCCCCCCATCCTCTCAAAGTCAGCCAGTCGGTGGCTTCATAGCCGACAGAAACATTGACTCCGCCCATAAAGTCGGGACTGTAATTGAACGGTGTGAAATATCGTCCGGCAAATGCGCCTCCGGTAAGTGTCCAGCGGTCTTGTTGTCAGATCACAGAGGAACTGATACAGGTCAACCCACCCAGTTCGGGCCAGGAATATTGTGAGCCTGTGGTAATTACTGCGGCATTGTTGCTGATCGGGGTAATTACATCTTCCCTGAAATCGAATGCCATCGGCGATACGCGACGTATCATCGGGGCATATACATTAAAGAACGGACGGTAAGCCTCCGACAAAACCTGCATATCCATCGGCCGTTCATCCCCCGACCGGTCGTCCATATATTAAGGAAGATCGGGAATGAAATCCCGCAGTCTTTTTTCCAGGCTGGGAGTTGTAGACGGTGTATAAGTTTTATAAGAAAACTCAGGTATATTGAACTCGAATTGTTTGTACTTGGGAATGGCTGTTACTTTTCCTTCCTTGTTCAAAACAAAGTCCATTCCGGACTGGGCATGGCTACTGAGTATGCATGCTACCAATGCTATTATTATAAAATATCCCCGCTTCATACACAACATCATTTTATTGATGCTAAGATAGATTATTTACTTTAAAATAAGCTATTTATTCTCCCGGTTTTTCCCTAAAAAATATTTATTTTGTATTTTCTTCAAATTAGCTGCAACTTTGGGAGGGGGTATTTCATCATTTATACAGAGAGAGAAATATTACCTATGGACGAACAGCTGTTGATTGCCGGATGCAAGCGTGGGGAGTCGTGGGCTCGTAAAGAATTGTATGAGCTGTATGCCCCTGCCATGATGAGCGTGTGCATGCGGTACGTAAATAACAGGGAAACCGCCCGCGACTTGTTGCAAGACGGATTTATAAAGGTATTCACAAAAATAGGGAGTTATACAGGCGCCGGGGTTTTTGCCGGATGGGTGCGCCGGGTGTTTGTAACGACTGCCCTCGAATATCTTCGCAAGAACGATGCGATCCGGTTGAGCGTTAATTTCGATGAGTGCGGGGAGTTGCCGGATGAGGTGGATGTATCGGTGTTGGACCGTTTGTCTGCCGACGACCTGCATGCCTGTATCGCCCGTTTGCCAAACGGTTACCGTACGGTGTTTGACCTCTATGTCATAGAGGGTTACTCTCATAGCGAGATAGCCGAAATGCTGCATATCAGCGAAGTTACTTCGCATACGCAGTTTATTCGTGCCCGCAAAGTGTTGCAAAAAAGTGTTCAATCTTTAATTATGCATGAAAATGCGCAGTGATACGGATCATAGAGGGCAGTTGGATGATTTCAGCGAATTCATGAGGCGGAAGATGGACGACCATCGGTTGCCGGTGGATGACCTTTGCTGGGAAGAAATCGAACTTCGCATGAAGCCTCGCCGTCCGCAATGGATCTGGTGGGCGGGAAGTGCTGTGGGGGCTGCTGTCATTGCCTTGCTGTTCCTGTTTTCACCCTTTCAGACGGGGAACGTTCCCTATGACAGAATGGAACCGGCAGTGGCTTCTGCATATAATGAAGAAAACGACGATCAGGAAGTTGGTAAAGAACCACAGAAAGAGCAAATTTCTCCTGTGGATCAGCCTGTTCCTCAGAAGAAACTGATCGCCGCCGTCGTACTTGACAAAACGAAACAGCCGGCAAACGAAATACCGGATACCGTAGTTCTGGAAGAACAGGAAGAACAACCGGATACGGTTCGGGAAGCCGAATCTTAGGCAACAGTACCTGAAAAGAAAGAAAAGCAACAGGACTTGTACAATTATAAGTCTGAGAGATATGGATTTTCAGCTCCGTCTGAACCAAAGCGCAGAAAGGATGAGGGGCAATGGGCTATCAATGCAGGCTTTGGAACCGGAGGACATGTTTCTTTGGGATTAGGAAATAATCTTGATTATGTGGCAAATACTCCGCAGGATAATAATCCGGGAGGTCTTGTCCCTTCACCAGTCGAGCCGCCTCTGTTTTCCAATTCGGGAACATTGTCTCCGGATGAATATGATCATGCGGAGACTTCCCTGCCTTTGTCTTTCGGGGTGACTGTTCGCCGGAATTTCAACCGTCATATCGGATTGGAGACAGGGCTGGTCTATACTTATCTGTCTTCACAACTGACTAAAAACGGGAATGTTCAATATAAATCCCGTCTGGAACTCCATTATCTGGGCATTCCGGTTAACCTGGTTGTCTCTCTCTGGCAGAATCCGCGGTGGAATATATATCTGGCCGGTGGTGTTATGGTTGAGAAAGGTTTGAGGGCTAAACAGACGGAAGACCGGTACTGGCAAATGGAAATGCAGCATGCGGTTGATAAAAGGGGGATAAGCGGACTGCAATGGTCATTGAATGCATCGGCTGGTGTTTCCTACCGTCTATACAAAGATTGGAGTCTTTATTTCGAGCCGCGTATTTCTCACTATTTTGATACTGACCAGCCAACCAGTATCCGTACTGAAAACTCAGTGATTGTCGGGTTAGGTGCAGGTTTACGATATGAATTTTAAGTAGTAAAAGAGGGTATTAATCCATTTAAATTATAAAGATGAAAAAAACTAATGTATCTGTTTTTAGCAGCGGTAGTCTGTCTGTTGTCCGGATGTCTGGATGATGATGGGAAAGTGACTGAAAAAGTGACGGTGACGGTCAATAATCCGATCTTTATGCCTGCCGATGTTTTTCCGTTCTTCTGTCCATGTAAAGAACCAGCCGGAAGAAATAACCCAACAGGGGAAGATCTGTTTTTACGAGGGGTATCTGTATATTTCGGAGCCGGGAAAAGGAATCCATATTATTGACAACCGCAATCCGTCGTCACCGACTCCGGTCGGCTTTATCGAGCTGATAGGGAATGCAGATGTGGCTATCCGTAATAATATGTTATATGCCGATTCGTATGTGGATCTGGTTTGGTTTGATATTAGCAACCCTGCTTTGCCGGTGTTGAAGGATCGGTTGGAAGATGTGTTTATCCAGACATTCCCTCCTATTGAAGATGGTATAATCGAATGTAATCTGTACTCCGAAGAGACTAGGTCTAAAGGGGTTATTGTGGGTTGGACACAAGAAGAGAAGACTTATACGATAGAATATTATACAAATCAACAGATATTAAACGATGCTGCACCAAGTTCACCTTCCGGCAGTCTTGGCAGTTCGACCGGCGTTAACGGTTCCATGTCGCGCTTCGGGCTTTATAAAGATTATCTCTATGTCGTACTGAATGACCAGTTGAGTATCTTTAATCTGGCAGGAGCGGAGCCTGAAAAAGCCGTTGAAAGTATCTGGCTTCGCGGAAACGTAGAAACGATTTTCAGTTATAAAGATTGCCTGTTCATGGGAACGCCTACCGGGATGATGATTTATTCTGTTGCCGACCCGTTGAAGCCGGAGTACCAGTCTCTTATGTGGCATGTCTATGGTTGCGACCCGGTAGTCGTTGAAAACGATATCGCATACGTAACCGTCCATGCCGGCAATAACTGCGGACAAAACAATAACGAGTTGATCATTCTGGATGTAAGCGATGTAAAATCTCCCCAACCGATCGTCTCTTACACCATGACCAAGCCTAAAGGCCTTGGTATCGACAACGGAACGCTTTTCCTTTGCGACGATGGCTTGAAGGTGTTTGATGCCAAAGATCCCCAAACCTTGATGGCTAACCGCCTGGCGCATTATTCCGGCATGGAAGGCTACGACGTAATCCCGTATGATAATGTCTTGATGATGATTGCCGACGATGGCATTTACCAGTACGATTATTCCAATCCTAAAGAAATAACGATGCTGAGCAAGCTGGCGGTGAAGAAGTAGTCATTTACTCTTCAACCGTATAAAATAAATAGTTCTATTAAAGTAAACTATCCGCTGGGGGATATGTTATTTTAATAGAACTATTTAAATATATAAGGCGATGAAGTTTTTTATAGACACTGCAAACCTGGATCAGATCCGGGAAGCAAACAATTTAGGAGTATTGGACGGCGTGACGACTAACCCGTCGTTGATGGCCAAAGAAGGTATCAAAGGAGTAGAAAACCAGCGTGCGCATTATCAGAAGATTTGTGAGATCGTAGACGGTGATGTCAGTGCGGAAGTGATAGCGACCGATTATGAAGGTATGATCAAAGAAGGCGAGGAACTTGCCGCCCTGAATCCGCATATCGTAGTGAAAGTGCCTTGCATCGAGGCCGGAATCAAAGCAATCAAATATTTTACCGAAGAAGGTATTCGTACGAATTGCACATTGGTCTTTTCCCGGGGACAGGCGTTGCTGGCGGCTAAGGCAGGTGCGACATACGTTTCCCCATTTGTCGGCCGCCTGGACGATATTTCCAGTGACGGGATCGAACTGGTGAGGGGAATTGTCGAGATGTACCATTATTATGGTTACGAAACGCAGGTACTTGCCGCCTCTATCCGCAGCACACAGCATATTATCCAGTGCATCGAAGCCGGTGCCGATGTCGCTACCTGTCCGCTTGCTGCCATTAAAGGTTTGTTGAAACACCCGCTTACCGATAGCGGATTGGCTACTTTCCTGGCTGATTATAAAAAAGTGAATGGTGATTGAGAAGAAGTAAGAACAATGCACGAATGAGTTTCTTGCAATAATATTTTCTTTGTTTTATAGGGGATGGCAAAAAGTTTGTCACCGTTGATTGTTAAACTGTTTCGGTGGAAAAGGCTTGCAACCGGGGTAAGAAAGTCCCTGTATTCGACATTGTGTTTGTCACTATTAACATTTGAAAACAGATAATTCCTGCCTGGTATATCACCGGGATGATATCGGGATGCCACCCCGATGATGATACAGCGTCACCGGGATGGCATTTTGCAAAAGCTATAGTTTTCATGTTTAGAAGTTATAGCTTTTGATCTTAAAGTAAGTAGCTTTTGTGCTTAGTTATTATTACCCTTCATCTTTTTCACTGGTTGATTTATGAATAGCTATTGTTTTGGGTGCAAGCAATAAAAGATTATCACTAATAATTTGGCTGTGCGCTTCCTTTACGCCGCTTTCTTTTGCATAATTTTTCCAACGTGAAATCGTTTCTCCGATCTGCTCAACTATATGTTTGCCATTTCTTATACCCATGTTTTCGGCTACTAAAACAAGATCCTCATAAGTAAAACCGTCTTGCTTACCATTAAGTGAGAGCTGATGGTAATTTGTTCATTTACCTCCTGGAGTATAAGAATAACATAAATCATATGCCGGCGCAAAGCTCCAGTTTCCTTTTTTTGTCCATCAGGAAAGAGAAGTTTTTCGTATGGTCATCGTGATTACGTGACATTATGTTAAAAACCATTCTCCGATATAGTTATTCCTGTTCCAGATAGTTTAATCTCATTTTACGCATAGTTCTGAATGCTTCCTCGTATGAGTGTCGTCGATCGCGATCAAAATGAGCTATTCCGGCCAAGGTTTGTACGTGGATTTTTTTCACCTGTTTCTGTTCGGTCAAACCGTTTGGTCATAAAATGATGTGAATCTCCTTCTGATAGCAGTCTGCACTCCATCATATTGATGCCACAGTCTTTGGCCATCAGGTAATATGCATATTCAATATTTCCTATGCCAGGTGGATTGTCTGAGATTTCGGAGTGTTCGGAGTATGTGCCGCCATCGAATTTTAACAGCCAATATCCGAATCCTTCCGGTGCTTGCACCTGGCCGGAGCGAACTTCTCCGGTAGTATCGTTATAGGCAATAATGGCTTTAGGCTTTGCATCACCGGCAGAGGTTCCGACCTTCAATATCTCTAATATTTTTTATCGGCCTGGATGAGTTGTGCTCGAAAAGTTTCCCGATCAGTAAAAACTGATTTAGCAAGGTTGGTAAGTTCTTGCACATGTATGATAGATGACTCCCCGAATCCTTCGATTTCCTGACTTGGTTCAAATTCCAATGCTCCCATTGCCCTTTTACCTACATAGCACAACCGATCCATTGGGGTGATCTCTTCTTCCGAGAGACCTCTACTCGCAAACCATTCATCGATTATTTGATTCCCAAAGGCATCGGGTAGCGAGTCTGCAAATAATCCGGGTAAACCCTTGAAGCAATTATTACGATTGCCTATGAATTGGTATGGTTCGCCACTATATGCATTCAATGGCATTACTATCGGAGAGATATCTAATCCGGAGCGAAGAAATTTTTTTCATAGTCGAACACAGCAGCCCCAATTTCTTTCTCCCAATACAGGGAACCGACACTTTGCCCCCACAGTTTTACGTCTACTATCAATTCATTCATCATTTCTTGATTTTAACCGGCGTACACGATAACGCTTTTTGCCTTGTATTTTTTTAATAGAAGGGGACTTGTTTTAGCTTCAGGAACCAGGCCCTCCAGATTCTCCAATAGACCTAATTCCCTTAGTACGCTTATCAAAATAAGTGTACTGACGGATTTTCCTTTTTCTATATTGGCTACCGTAAGCGGTGTTACACCGGCTGCTGCGGCAAGCTCTGCTTGCGTTTTACTCTGTCTGATCCTTGTCTCCTTGATACGGCTTCCTATTTTAACCAATATCGCCGAACTGCTCATTTTTGTCCACATAAAATTTATTTTCTACAAATGTAGAGTATAATAC
>JAJPZM010000150.1 GCA_021204335.1 Parabacteroides sp.
ATGAATTGGCCGCATAACAAAAAAAGAAGGCATCCTTTTTAGGACACCTTCTTTTTTGTCGGTTGCTTACTGCATCTGCCGGATACGTACATCTATTGCAGTATCCTTCAGAGCCTCTTTCAACTCTTCGATATTCGTATTGCTATAATGATACGGATAAAGCACTTTTGGTGAAAACATCTCTGCAGCATGCGCTGCCTGTGGAACCGTCATGGTGTAGGGCTGGTTGACCGGCAGGAAGGCGATGTCGATATCTTTCAGGTCTTTCATCTCCGGAATATCTTCGGTATCTCCGGCAATGTAAATGCGTGTTTCGCCCAATGTTAGGATATAACCGTTGTCGCGATGGCGGGGATGGTATTTCTCGCGTCCGGGCGTTGTGTTATAGGCAGGTACGGATTCGATGGTCAGATAGTTGGTGGGAGCCAGCTTGTCGCCGTTTTTCATGACGGTGCCTTTTCCTAGGATCTTGCTGCTGGCTTCGTTGGTAATCAGTATAGTTTCCTGTTTTTCCAGCGCGCTGATTGCTTTAGGGTCTAAATGGTCGCCATGCTCGTGGGTGATCAGGATGATGTCTGCTTTGGGAAAAGCTGTGTAATCGGCATACTCCGAAACCGGATCTATCTGTATGTAATGTCCATTGAATGTGAGTTGCAAACTGGCATGTTTGATGAACGTAATAACAAGCTCTCCACCGTCTTTCGTTACGAACTTGTCGGTATCGAAAGACTTCCCGGAAGCAAGGAATGCGACTGATAAACTACACATAAGAAATAACATTTTAAGTTTCATAAGCGGATAATTTTCTACTTAACAATATGTACAAAGATAATAAATCCTTACATTTGTCGCCATATCTGATAACATGAGAAAAGAAATGAAGCGAATATTACTATTTATTTTAATTTGTTGCCATTTATTACCGGCAACTGCGCAGAAAAACGCCGCTCCCAAATGGATGGAGAAAAGTAAAAAGGCCGTTGTTTTAATCACTACATACGGAAAAGACGGGAAGAAAATTACTTCGGGTACCGGTTTCTTTGTCTCCGAGACCGGAGATATTCTTTCTTCTTATACCATGTTTAAAGGGGCGGAGAAAGCGACAGCCACCGATGTGGATGGTAAAACCTACACCGTCACAGCCATTACCGGCGCCGACGAATTGTATGATGTGATCAAAGTAAAGGCGGAAACGCCGAAGAAGGTTCAATACCTGCCGATAGCTTCCGATCCGCTGGCTGTAGGAACAGCCGCTTATCTGTTGCCCTATACAACAGATAAAAGCGTGAAGTTCGGGCAAGGTGCCATAACCGAAGTGAGCAAACTGAAAGATCCTTACAGCTATTATAAATTGTCGATTCCTCTGGAAGATGCTCAATTGAATTCTCCGATACTGAATGCGGACGGGCTGGTATTCGGGTTGGCGCAGGCAGATGCAGCCGGAAAGAAAGATCTTTCGTATGCCGTATCGGCCGCCTATACCAATAGTCTGGCCATAACATCTACCGATTTTCTGAATACGACTTATAATAATATAGGTATAAAGAAAGCATGGCCCTCTGATGTAGAGCAGGCACAGGTCGCTCTATTCCTGAAAGGCAGCTCGCAGGATGCGAAGGCTTATTTGGAAACGTTGAACGATTTTATCGCCACCTTCCCCAATTCGGCAGATGGCTATCTGAATCGCGCTTCGCATTACGCTAACCGCCGTGCCGAACTGGCTTCCACTCCGGCAGAACAATCCAAATATCTGGAACTCGCCTTGGATGATATTAAAACAGCATCCAAATACAGTGATAAGAAAGGAGATGTATATTACAACCAGGCAAAACTGATCTATAACGTAGCGGCAACCGACACAACCCTGACTGATCCGGCATGGACTGTCGCCGCAGCTCTTGAAACTATCGAGAAAGCTATTAAGGAAGACGATTACCCTGTCTATCATCAGTTGGCAGGCGATATTCATTTCTTTTTGAAAGAATACGGCCAGGCATATAACGAATATATGATTGTCAATAACAGCGATGTAGCCTCGCCGGCCTCTTTTTACTGGGCTGCCAAGGCGAAAGAAAATATATCGGGATTCAATATCGGTGATATAATTGCCTTGCTGGATGGTGCTATCGAGAAATGTGGCTTGCCGTTGACGCCGGAAGCCGGGCAGTATATTCTGGAGCGTATCGATTGGAAGCTTCGCCTGTCGCAATATGCCGACGCGATTGCCGATTATGATTTATATTACAAGGCGATGAACGGTGATGTTGGCAGTAGCTTCTACTATTATCGCGAACAGGCAAAGTTCCGTTCCGATGATTTGGAAGGAGCCTTGGCCGATATCAAAGAAGCGATCCGCCTGAGTCCGGATGTACCGGATTATCGTGCCGAAGAAGCATCTGTTTATGTGCGCATGAAGAATTATACGGACGCCTTGACCAGTATCGATAATGCTCTGAAAGTTGCTCCCGACTTTGCCGCCTGTTACCGTCTGAAAGGCATCTGTTATGTACGTTTGGAAAAGAAGGCGGAAGCCTGCGAAGCATTGAACAAAGCGAAGGAACTGGGCGATCCGCTGGCAGATAGACTGATAAATGAACATTGTAAATAATATCGTACATGAATAGCGTGAAAAGTATTTTCATTGTAGCAGCCGTTGGATTATGCCTGATCGGTACAAGCAGTTGCAAGGGCAAGTCGAAGCAGAAAGAAGATAAGCCGGCTGTTAGGGAGAATGTCCGGACAACTCTTTTTGATAAATCCCTTCCGGAGATCAAGAAACTGGTGAACGGTAAATGGGAGTTGGTTAGTGGCCAGAATGCCGGTCAGCTCTGCGAATTTGAAAATACTTTTATCGTATTCAACGATGATAAATACATCTGGTCAGAAGACGGCAAAGATGAACCCGGCGACCTGAATTGGCGTAAAGACGATACGGGTGCCGGCTATGAAGCCTATCTGATGGATGTTTTCTATGAAACCAACCCTTCCTATCCGTTGGCAATAAACAGAGATACCTTATATATTCAGGATTGTACGGAGATAGGCTACAAATATACGTTGGTCAGGAAGTAGAGTTCATTCTTTATCGATAGAACTTTAATCCCATAAGCTTAACTGAACGCCACCTTTTCCTTTCTCCTCTTTCTTTTGCGGTTTTTTTGCATCGCCGTAAACGGTTTTGCCGCCATAGAGGTAAGAGGTATCCCGCTCATGCTGTACCCAGTCATCGAAATAGTTGCTTGGTGTATATCCTTTTTCCATTTCCTGGGATATTTTGGATAAGTTCTTCAGAGCATCCGATTTATCCTTGTCGCCGAGTCGTGCCTGGCGAATGGCTTTGTCGAATACTTCGACCGTTTCATCGTAGACGCTTGTCGGTACCGGGAACGGATGTCCGTCTTTTCCCCCATGCGCAAAGGAGAAGCGTGCCGGATCGGAAAAACGCGAAGGAGTGCCATGTATTACTTCACTGACCAGTGTGAGCGATTGTAAGGTTCTGGGACCTACGCCTTCCAGTAATAACAACGATTCCATATCGGTTACGTTTGTCTCGTGTGCAAGGATTAGGGCGGCTCCCAATCGTTTCAGGTTTACATCTTCCGCTTTTACTTCATGATGATTAGGCAGGATGATGGAGACTTCACGCATCAGCTTGTCCGGTGTCTCCCGCGTTAGTTCGACAATTCCTTCTTTGGTGGGAGTTGCCAGTTTATCTGTCAGGTTGAGTATCAATCCCTGATTTCTACCGCAGACCGATGTGTGAGGTTCTTCCATGAAAGAGCGGAGCGAAGATGAGAGCCAATGATAGCGGCGTGCCATGCGTTCGTTCGGGTTCATGCCCTGTTGTATAACTGCCCATTCGCCCTCTTTGGAAACGACAAATGTATGCAGATAAAGCTGAAATCCGTCTTGTACGGCTGTATTGTCGACTTTGGCAGCCAGTTTACTGTGTCTCACCAGTTCATCCCCGTTTAGCCCTGTTTTATCGGCCACTTCCAATAGCTGATTGGGTGTTTCTCTCGAAAACTTTCCTCTACCACCGCAAACATAAATACCCAATTCTTCCGATCTGTAATTGATGGCTTTTCTCAAGGCGTTCATGACGGATGTGGTGATACCTGAAGAATGCCAGTCCATTCCCAGCACGCAGCCCAGCGACTGGAACCAGAAAGGATCACTCAGCCGTTGCAGCAATGCCGAACGGCCATATTCAATAATAATCGCTTCGGCGATAGCTCCGCCCAGCAGGCTCATTCGTTGAGCCAGCCAGGGCGGTACGGTCCCGTAATGGAGCGGTAAATCTGCAGAACCTCGTTTCATATCTGCGAAGATAAGTAAAAAACAAAATCAATTCAGTTAATGATGCTTGTATCCGATCAACAAAAGAAAAGCCAGTAGTGTTATTAACTAGAAATCAAACAGTAAGAGATTATGAAAATGGAAGTGAATAAGAACGATCACGTTCAAGGTCCGGCCGATGCGCCGATTGTGTTAATAGAGTATGCCGACTATCAGTGCCCGTATTGTAAGACGGCAGATCATATAGTGAAAGATATACGGAAGAAGCTGGGAGACAATGTCCGATTTGTTTTCCGGAATTTCCCGCTGATAGAGGTGCATCCTCATGCTTTGCATGCCGCCATTGCTGCGGAGATAACCGGTGCTTACGGTAAATTCTGGGAGATGCACGATTTGCTTTTCGAGCATCAGGATGCTTTGGATGACTATCATTTATTGGAATACGCCAAGAAATTAGGTATTAATGGACCTGAGTTTGAAGCGGATTTCGGACAGGAGCGCTTTTACCAGAAGGTAAAATATGATTACGACTCCGGACTGGAACATGATGTGCAGGGGACGCCGACTTTCTTTATCAACGGCGAACCTTTCAATGGCAACTGGCAGAGTTCCGAGTTACTGGAATACCTGGAGTCTTTAATTATCGAATGACTATGAAGAAAATAAGCTTACTGATAATAACCTCTTTCCTGTTGGTTGCTTGTGGCGCCTACAAATATCTTGACCTGGGCATGCTGACTACCGGCATGACCATTGCCGAAGTGAAGAACCTGATGGGACCTCCCGATCGTGTCCTGGCAGTCAATAAGAAAGATGGTTATGTTCAGGAAGTACTGGAATACCGGACTGCCGGAAGCGAAGTCTACGCGCTGGAGTTTTGGGATAATTATCTGACCGGCTATGAGTATCTGTATGATGAGGCGGCTTATCTTCCGCCGGTTATGCCTCCGGCCGTACTCCCGCCTTACGGAAGGCCTATTTATATTTATCCGGATCAGAAGCCCGTTCGTCCTAACCGTCCCGGATCAAACCGTCCTAACCGCCCTAACCGTCCCAATCGTCCTAATCGCCCTGAAGTAGACAAACCCGTCCGTCCGGAGACCAACCGTCCGGTCGCTCCGCCTTCTGAAAGTACAACGAGTAAGCGTTCGGATTATTACAGTAATCCCTCCAACTGTAAATCGGAAATGACAAAAAGAGAGAATACCCGAAATCGGTAAGTATTCAATTAACCAGGTTTCCTGCATTACCTTTAAAAGATGGTCTGGGAATTCTTTCAATGGTAAATAAATCAAACCTTAACGTCAAATACATTGTAGCCGTATTGTAATGTAATTGAAGTTTATTTGCCATTTTCTTTTTATCTTCTTTCTAACAGGTATAAGTTCATCCCTGGCAACCACAATAACAGGTTTGGTGAAGGACGAACAAACCGGAGACGAGTTGATAGGCGCTTCTGTTTTTGTTAAGGAACATCCGGAGATAGGGGCAACAACAGGATTGGATGGCACTTTTGTACTTAAAAACGTGCCGGAGGTAAATACCGTTACATTAGTTGGCAGTTATATAAGTTATCAGACACAGGAGCAGGTGGTGAAAACGACCTCTTCCCAGCCTGTCTTTTTCGCCATGAAACCTTCCGAGATGCAGTTGGAAGGGGTTGTTATTGTCGCTTCTGCCGATAAAAGTACCGACAACAGCACGCGGGCGATGGAGAAGAATGCAGCCGCAGTTCTGAATATTGTCAGTGCTAAAAGTATCGAGATTTCCCCTGATTTAAATGTGGCTCGGTCTTCGTGCCGAGCATACCGACCAGACCTATCCTACGACTGCTATTGAGTTTAGCGGATTGAAAACGGATGACGCAAGCAGTCAGTTCTTCCCTGTTTCGGCTTCTTACATGACTTATGAACTCATTTACAGTCATCCGGAATTGATGCCGGTAAAGGAAAGATACTTTATCAGTATAGCCGCACGAAGTAAAAGGAATTGTTTTTGCAGTAACTACCAACTTTTGTGGAGTAGCGAAGGAGCAAATTTCTCCATTGTAATACCATAGTTCTTATTTTGTTAGCCTTTGAGTTTGTTTCTTTCTATAATCCTTACATTTATAACGAAGTTTTCGAGAAACTGGTATTAATGGAAAGTCAAACAGCCCTTGCAAGGGTTGTTTACTGTATATACAGCAAACAAATATGTTTATATGAAAAAGTTTTTGAACCACTTACATCTAATTGCTTGGTCTGTACTTATGGCAGGCTGTCTGGGAAGCTGTTCGGACGATGATTCTTACAACACCTCCCATCCCGACAAAGGCGCGGTAGTAGTCACCACCGACTGGACGGACTGTTCCTCCGACGCCGTGCCGCCCGAAAGCTACGTGCTACGCATCGGCACGCAAGAGCAGACGGTAAACAATAAGACAAACGTATTCCCCGCCCTGTTCCTCCCCGGAGAACAGGAGCTGCTGGTCTGGCATCCTGCCGGAGGCATTACCATCAGTGGAGATACCGCCACGGTAAACACCCTGCCCGACGGCACGCTGGACCCCCAGCCGGACCACCTCTTTTCTGCCGCACAGGAGCTGCTGATTGTGGCAGACGACACGCTGAAAGTAACCGCCCGGATGCAGCAACACATCTGTAACCTGACGTTGACTCTGAATTTGAAACCCGGCGACGAGGAACGATTGGCCGGCACTTCTGCCACGCTGACGGGCATCGCCCCGGCAGTGGATTTGGTCACGGGCGATATTACTGCCGCTGAAGGAAAAACGGTCGTACCGGTGTTTCAGCTCGAAACGGATACCGGCAAGCCGCGTACCGCTGAAAATCCGCAACTCATCGCCATTCTGCGTCTGTTGGGAGTGATGTCCGGCGAACGGCAGATACTGACGCTTGTCCTGACCCTGACGGACGGCCATGTGCATACCGTCACCGCCGACCTGACCGATGCGCTGAAGAACTTCGACGGCGAACTGGAGCCGCTGATGCTGGATGCCACGCTGGAACTGCCCACCGAAGCGGGCTTCGAGGTCAGCATTAGCGACTGGAAAGAGATAAACAACGGAAACATAGAAATACATTGAATAAACAGACGAGAAAATGAATACTCAAACCTCAAAGATAATGAAAGATAAGTTTAACAAGCCGGGCATTTGGTTGGGCCTACTGCTTTGTGCCCTTGCATTCCTCCCGGCAGGATGCAGTAACGGTAATGAGCTGGCAACCGACAATCCCGACGGACGGGTAGCCCTGCAACTGACGGGCGGCATCAGCATACAGACACGTGCCTACGACGACACATGGGATGCCGGTGACCACATAGGTATCTACATGTACAACGCGGGTAAGGAAACCATTGTCGAGGGGGCGGAGAACATCCCTTACCGGTTGAAGAAGGGTGAAACCAAAGCGTTCGAACCGGCAGGCACCACCATCTACTTCCCCGTAGACGGCAGCAACGTGGATTTCCACGCATGGTACCCTTGCAAAGATGTGGCCGGCGGGGAGTGGACTGCCAACCTGAAAAAACAAAGTTCACAGAAAGCCCTCGACCTGATGACCGCCGGGGTGAAAAGCAATACAGGGAAAAACGGAAAGGTCTATAACAAGGAACAGCCGAAGGTGGCATTGGAGTTCCACCACCGACTCACCAAGTTGGTGGTGAATATTGATAACGGTGTGGGTATCAGCCCGGCAGACCTGAAAGGCCTGACCGTGGAAATCACCCAACAGGTGAGCACCGCCATCTACGAACCTGACTACGACGCGCTTGGCTATGAGGAGGAACTTGTCACCATTCCCTTGTCGATGAATGCCGACGGCACCTTCGCCGAGGCCATCCTCTTCCCGGACGACCTGGCAAGGGCATACGGGACAGACCGAGGCCGACAATTAGTATTCACCCTCAAAAACACCGGCGAGAAGTTCTATTATTATATTAACGACAACAAGAGCTTCAACGCTGGCGAGAAGAATATCTACCATATCACCGTCAACCGCACGGGACTGGAAGTAACCGCCGAGATTGAGGACTGGACAGAGGGCAACGGTGACGGAAACCCCGGTAGTGCCGAGTAATACGATTGATAACAAGAAAAACAGCATAAGATGAAAGCAAGACTTTTTATAGGTATAGTTGCAGTCGCACTGGTATGGACGGGATGCAGCAACGACGAGAACGGCTCCGGGGCGGATGCACGCGTGCCGGTGGAATTTACTGCTTCCGTTGGCGTAACGGAAACCCGTGCCATCGACCAGACCTGGTCTTCGGGAGATGCTATCGGTATCTTTATGGTAGAAAGCGATAAACCGTTACAGAAAGCCAACATCAGCGAAGGGGCGGAGAACATCCGCTATAAGGTGGCCGCAGCCGATAAAACCGGCAAATTTTCCCCCGACGAAACCACCATCTATTTCCCGATGGACAACAGCAAGGTGGATTTCTACGCTTACTATCCGCAGGGAACTGTAAGCTACGATTCGGAGAAGAACTCTTATCTGTATGCCATCAATGTTTCCGAGCAGGGGGACGAAACGAAGAGCAACCAGGAGAATCTCGACCTGATGTATGCTGAGAAGGTGGAAGGGAAGCGGAAGACAGATAAAAGCATCTCTCTCGACTTCAAGCATCAGCTTTGCAAGGTGATACTGACCGTAGAAGCCGGTGCAGGAGTCTCCGTCCCCGACATGAAACTACTGACAGTAACGGTGAAGAACCAGAAGACTACTGCCTTCTTTGACCTCACCACCGGAGCACTGAAGAATGATGCCGCAGCCCCTGCTGACATTACCCTCTATAGGCAGAACAATGCCTATGTCTACGAAGCCATCCTGCTGCCCGACGACGGAACCAGCCGCACTTTTGAGTTCGACCTGAACAACGAACACGACGCTCCTTTCATTTGGAACATGGAGAAAGCGCTTGTAGCCGGAAGCAAATACACCTATACCGTGAACCTGAACCGTATGGGCGTGGTAGCGACCGGAGATATAGTTCCTTGGGATAATGGAAACGGGGGTAGCGACAAGAACGAAGTGGATGCCAAATAAGCAACCGGAAAATGAATAATAACGGATAATGAATAAACAACATATAAAGATGAAAACAAGATATATAATGATAGCAGCCATGGCTACCCTGCTGACGGCTTGCAGCGATGACGAGAACAAAATGGACGGTCCAGTGGAGGCACGGGTGACGGCAAGCATGGGAGTTGAAACACGCGTGGTAAATGATGATAAGGGAGAATTCACCTGGGAGGAGAATGACCCCATTGGCGTGATGGTGATTAAAGTGGAACAGCCAGAGGGGGGGGTACTACCAGTAATATGGTTAGCCGTTACAAGAATGTGAAGTATCTAGCACAAAGTGTCGGTGAATCGACCATTTTCAAAGTCGAAGAAGGAGCGGGCATCTTCTTCCAGGATGCCACTGAAACCGTGACTTTTGCTGCTTATTATCCTTATCAGAATGAGGATGCAGGCAGTTTGCCGGGTACGGTTACCGTCAATACCAAAGACAACAATGGTACAAATACGCAGAAAAACATCGACTTCCTTTTTGCCACTGGAGCAACAGCCTCTAAAAGTTCTTCGACAGTACAATTCGCTGATAACACAAGTAAGGATTCAAAATTCGGTGGTGTCGACTCCCGATTTAAGCATCAAATGGCACAACTGAAGCTGATAGTGCAAGCTTCTACGAGTGATGGATTTATTGTAGAGGAAGCAAAAGCGGTTTGTGACGAAGAAAGCAAGTATGTATTGACAAGCGGCCTTATCCACGAAGGTACCTTTACAATATCGGTGTCAGAAGAGGGGGAGGCTACAGGAATAGCGGAAGCTGGGAAAACAACTTCCAACAGCGATTGGGACATCACGAAATGTGTATATCAAAATTCAGACGACCAAATGTCCCGTACCTATACACTGATTCTCCTTCCGCAGGAATCTTCCTCATTCTATTTCAAGGCAACTATTGGTGGGCAAGTGTATATATCAGAGGATTTCAACCCCACACTGTCAGCTGGCAAGACCTGCTCCTACACCATTATAGTAAAGAAGACCGGACTGGATATTGAAGGTTGCAAAATTGCGGAGTGGGAAAAATCTAGTATAGCAGAAGAGGACATTTATGTCGAAATACAATAACCCCAAACCGCCTTTGCAGACCATACCATGGCCATAACAAACACGGTTAGAAACAAAAACAATTAAATAAATGATTATCCGCATAATGTCCTATTATAAATTCTGGATTTGAAGT
>JAJPZM010000269.1 GCA_021204335.1 Parabacteroides sp.
GGAATCCACTCTAATGATTGTTCCTGCGAACAACTCATAAAAGTAAAAAGTAGAAGACTTAAAATAATTCCTTGTTTATACATATATTTATGGATGATGATTTTTTATTATTTGTTAGCCGGCATTTCATTGCTTTTCGCCAATGAGACTAATCCGCCCATAGCCCCTAAATTCATGGAGTCGAGTGCCGAACTGGGGACGATTACCATAGAGCCTTTTTCTTTTAAGCCTTCAAACAACATATTCATACCTCTTAGATGTAACGCGACTGGATTGTCGGTGTACTTCCTGCTGGCCTGTTCGAACTTTTCGGCGATCTCGGTTTCGGCCGTTCCCAGGATAACACGGGCTCTCCGTTCACGTTCGGCTTGCGCTTCCTTACTCATCGCATCAGCTAGATCCTGTGGGATAGCAATGTCGTTGATACCAACGGTCTGACAGGTAATGCCCCAAGGGTTCGTATTTCTGTCAAGTACCTGTTGTAAATCTTCGGCTATCTTATCGCGTTCCTGCAAGAGATCCGACAGTTCGTGCTTACCGATCGTATCCCGTAGACCCGTCTGGGCGATATGCTCGATGGCTGTTTGATACTCCTGTACTTCCAATGCGGCTTTTTCCACATCCCAAACCGTCCAATACACGACGGCGTCCACATTTACCGGTACCGTGTCTTTGGTAAGCGTCTGCTCCGCCTTGAAAGTACTTACACGCACACGCTGGTCGATATAAGTAGAAACTGTATCGATAATTGGAATAATCATAAACGGACCGGGACCTTTTAGACCTTTGAATTTCCCCATACGTAACACCACACCCCGTTCCCATTGATCGGCAATGCGGATCGAAGAAGCCAATAACCCGGAAAGGAGGATCAGGAGTAGCATGACAGAGACATTTACAAATCCCAAAACGTGCAGAACCACCGATACGAAAACCAGTATCAGCAATACGGAAAAAGAGATAGGATTAAACCATCCCCTGTTGATTACATTTGTTGTCATAAGTATTATTTTTAGAGGTTTTAATGTTCTTCAATCCTTGTATGACTTCGCTAAGGCTGAAGCCGTAACTAAACGCAACGGAAGAAAACTGCAGACAGATTTCTTTCAGTTTATCTTCCCTTTCCTGCTCCAGCACCACCTGCTCTGTCTGGTTGATAAAAGTACCGGTGCCTTGCTGGGTCTCCAGAATATTTTTAATTTCCAATTCTTTGTATGCCTTGGACACCGTATTCAGGTTTACCTTTAACTCTACCGCAAGCGACCTGACCGTAGGAAGCTGTTCACCCAGTTTCAATTGGCCGGATGCTATACCAAATCTGATCTGGTCGATAATCTGCCGATACACCGGCACACCACTGGAATAATCTAATAAAAACTTTATCATAATGACTATACTTTTATATTATAGAAACATTGTACTATATGAATAGTACAAAGATACAATAAATATGATTCCTGCAAGCTTTTTACAAGAAATTTTCAAGAAAATATGCTTGTGTTATTCAGGCTAACAACAAAAAGGGCCGTCGTTTTGTAACGACAGCCCTTTCTATATAATGTATCCGGGATTACAGTTTATGTATTACTTTCATCAGCTGTTCGCCCAGGCCGATCGTGTATCCCTGGGATACGAATACGACACGGTTGAATGTATCGGCGATGATAAAGATAGGCAGCGAGCTTGCATTCTGCAACTTCATGGCAGAAGCGATTTCTTTCTGGATATGGTTGTCGGCATCGATACCGTATGTAATTGTGTTAGGCAGGTCGCCGAACTCTTTCGGATCGAAACTATTATAGCCTTTTTCATCCGGGAAAAGAAGCACCATGCTGCGTCCCCATTCTTCCAGATCTTTCTTCACGGCTGCGATGTCGCGCATAGCGTGGTTGGTCGGTTCCTGACGGGCACCCAGGATAGCTACTACGAAGTAACCGCGGCCTGTCGTTGCCAGCACGCTGGTTTCTTCACCGTTATCGGCACGTTTGAACTTATTCTCTGAGTTGAAATTGCCGATTACCTGCACTTCTTCCAGGTTTTCACGCATTTCAAGTTTGATATCGGTTGTCTTGTCGGACACTACGTTGAAGAAAGAAACTTCGGCGAGTACACTACCGTTAGCCATACGGGTTCCGGTCACCATCATATAGTTGCCTTCGTCGATAGCCTGCGGTTTCTTCAACAAGCTACTCCAGGTGGTTCCTACACCCATATCGGTACTTGCACTGCGGAAGTTCAATGTCTGCAATTTAGCATCCGGAAGAATCTTGGCAATTGTGAAATGACTGTAATATTTCGGATCCTGTAATGCTTTGATCGGAGCATAAGTGGCCGTTACCTTTCCTTGTTTTGCAGTGGTCTGAACTGCAGCTTCGAAGTCTACGTCCACCCACTGGTCGTCTTTCATGAACTGTACCTTGCGGGCTACCGGTTCGATGCGGGCCGGGATACCCAGGCTGCGGGCTACAGCGATAAAGAAGATATTGCGTGATCCGGTATCGGCTACGCGCGATTTGAATACACCCATCGGCATAACAGGGATGCGCTGTGAGTTGAGTTTGTTCTTGATCGTGATATTTTTCTTCACCCAATCGACTAAAGCCATTGGATCTTCTTTTGCTTGCTTGGCCAGAGTGGCATCTACGTTTGCCTGGAAGTAGCTGCGGTACGGAGTCAGAAACTCATTAGCTACCCGAGGGTCTAATATATAACGGTTAAACTGGTCGATCTTTACCACTTCTGTATTGTTCAGATGATCTGCCAGTACGGAAGCCGGTGTATCACGAAGGTCTTTTGCAGAGATAACATCCAGCAATGCCATTGCTACGGGACGTTTGTCGGCAGGCGTTTTGCGTAGGAACTTTTCGATTTCCATCCAGTTGCCGCGGCTGCCGATCATAAAGTCGAAAGTCTTCAGAGGATCTATACCCAGTTCTTTGGCCAATGCTTCGGCTTTTTCTTCGGTATAGAAAGTGGCTACATATTTATTGCGGATCGCATCTTCTTCCAACAGGCGGGCAGCATTTGCTTCCTTCTGTTCGGGAGTCACTTCGGCTGGGATAGAGCCCTCTACCGGAGGTATCACATCGAGAGCGACTGCCTCAATGGCATCACCCGGTTTCTTATCGAGCTTGATAGTTACATCGCCATCTTTTCCGAAAGATACTTTGTCGAAACCGAACTTGCCGTCTTTGGTGGCCCATACGAACATATCGCCTTTGCCGGCAGTCAGGAAAGTCTTGCCTTCGGCATCGGTTTTCTTATTGGCTACGGTATAGAACTCGGCGTAGTTGTATATCTTGAATTCTACATCGGCACTGGAAACAGGTTTGCCGTCGGCATCCACAACGGTTACGATCGCTTTACCGGTCGGGGCATAGTTGTCGATTACGTTGATTTCGGTATAACCGTCTGTTTCGAGCATTACTTCTTCGGGGCCGTTGTATTTACCGAACACTTTCGTGTGCATCAGCATGCCGCGGTAAGCCGGGCCGTTAAACCATCCAAGGTTCAGGACGGGTTCCGGTTCGCAGGCACCCAGGAAATACCATTTGCCGTTAACCCAGGCTTCTACCCAGGCATGGTTGTCGTCGGTATGTGCCCAACGCGGAGTATATACCTGGCGGGCAGGAATGCCAACCGAGCGGAGAGCGGCAACCGTAAAGGTCGATTCTTCGCCGCAACGTCCGTAAGCAGTCTTTACAGATGCCAGCGGTGAACTGGTGCGGGCATCGGAAGGCGTATAAATTACTTTCTCATGACACCAGTGGTTTACTTCCAATACGGCGTCGTACAAAGACAATCCTTTGACACGATCTTTCAGCTCATCGAAAAAGACCATGCGGCTCTCATCCAGGTTCTCGTTGTTTACACGGATAGGCAATACAAAATGGCGGAAGATGTCTTCGGGGATGCTGTCACCCCAGGGCATTACCTGTTTTGCCTTGAAAGAACTGCGGATGTTATCCAGATAAAGTTTTCCATCATAATCGGTGATGTCGCCGATCGGCATGTAGGCATAGAGGAATGTCAGTGCCTCTTTCTCCTGCGGCGTCATTTCCTGATTGAAAACTGCGAACAGATCTCCTTCAGGCAAAGCTGCCTGTTTGGCTTGGAAATCTTTCTCTACTTCGGCTCTGAATGCATTGTCAGAGATGAAATGCTTCTCATTGTTACACGAAGTCCCTATCAAAAGGGCGAACAATAATACGAATAAATGTGTTTTATGCATAGTGTTTATTTTTCCCTACAAATATACGTAATATATTGAATAGAGCTCGTATCTGCCAGATATTTCAGTTGTTATTCCATTGTAGTTACGTATTTTTTGTTTTATTTTGTAAGAGCAAACCAGAGTAATACCGTTTTCGCTTATGTTCCACGATTTAGAGATTTTACACAACGCCGAAGGAATCCTGTTGATTGCTTCCGTTATCCTTTTCTTCAGTATTTTTGCCGGCAAGGCTGGTTATCGCTTCGGACTCCCGGCATTGTTGTTGTTTCTGGGAGTTGGTATGTTATTTGGTAGTGACGGGCTGGGTATCCAGTTCAGCAACCCTAACATCGCCCAGTTTATCGGTATGCTTGCATTGAGTATTATCCTGTTTTCGGGCGGTATGGATACGAAGATCTCCGAGATCAAGCCAATCGCCTCACAAGGCGTTCTACTTGCGACAGTCGGAGTATTGGCTACGACATTCATCACCGGCGGCTTCATTTATTATCTGTCAAAGCTGGCTACCGGCTACGAAACGCTAACGCTTCCTGAATCGTTATTGATGGCAGCCGTTATGTCGTCTACCGACTCGGCATCCGTATTCTCCATCCTGCGAAGTAAAGGAGTTTACCTGAAACAACGACTGCGTCCGACACTCGAGCTGGAGAGTGGTAGCAACGACCCGATGGCTTATATGCTTACCCTGCTGCTGATCGCTTACATCCAGACAGCCGGAATGAACCTGGCGGATGCCGTCCTTTCACTGGTCGTCCAGCTATTGGTCGGTGCCATTGCCGGTTTTCTACTGGGTAAACTGGCTGTATTTGTCATCAATAAAATTGATATCGATAACGAATCATTATATCCGATCTTATTGCTGGCAATGGCATTCTTCACCTTTGCTGCAACCACGTTATGCAAGGGAAACGGCTATCTGGCTGTTTGCATCGCCGGATTGGTAGTCGGAAATGCAAAGATCATCCACAAGAAAAGTATCGGAACCTTCTTCGACGGCTTCGCCTGGTTATGGCAGATCGTAATGTTCTTTACGCTGGGATTACTTGTCAATCCGCACGAACTGCTGCCGGTTGCCCTGATAGGGCTGACTGTCGGTGTATTCATGATCATTTTTGCCCGTCCGGTCAGCGTCTTTCTTTGCCTGCTTCCTTATAAGAACTTCTCTTTCAAAGGGAAACTGTATATCTCATGGGTAGGCCTTCGAGGCGCCGTTCCGATCATCTTCGCCACCTATCCGCTGATAGCCGGGATAGAGCATGCCAATCTGATATTCAATGTTGTATTCTTCATCACCATCCTTTCACTGTTGATCCAGGGAACAACCGTTACACAGGCTGCCAAATGGCTCGATATGATAGACGAACCGGAGCGGAAAGATGTCTTTGGTATCGAATTGCCGGAAGGTATTAAAAGTGCCATGAGCGAGATCGACATCACGCCGGCAGTTCTGGCTCATGGCAATAAGCTGATGGAATTAACCCTTCCCGACCATACACTGGCGGTAATGGTGATGCGCGACGGCCGTTACTTCATCCCTAAAGGCAATACCATATTGAAGGAAAATGACAAGTTACTGATGATCTCCGATAACGACGACGCCCTGCTGCAATCATACGAAGCTTTAGGGATAACGGACTACACGATGAAGAAGAACTGATGTAACGCCATTCTTATGGTTTTATTCCCACTTTGTATATGGTCAGTTGCGTATATGTCTCGCCCGGCCTCAATAGCGTTGATGGGAAATTGGGGTTATTGGGCGAATCGGGATAATGCTGCGTTTCGAAGCAAGCTCCCATAGATGAAGTATATGCAACGCCTTGCGGGCTTTTATTTCTGCCGTTCAACCCATGGGCGGTATAAAACCCAAGGCCGGGCTCCGTCGTGTAGGTTTGCAGCAGACGGCCGCTTTTCGGTTCGTACATCTCGGCAGCCAATATCACATTTCCGGGTGTGCCTTTTATACAGAAGTTATTGTCGTAACCCTCGGGAAGTTCGGTCGAGCGATCGTTGATGACAGTCCATTGCCGCAAGTCGTATGGCGTACCTTCTACGCTGGCTATTTCTCCCGTAGGGATAAGCTCTTTGTTTGTCGGCGTATAAGCATCAGCGTAGATTCTGACTTGGTGGCCGAGTACATTTTCTTTACAACCGGTGAGATTGAAATAACTATGGTTGGAAAGATTTAGCACAGTTGGTTTATCCGTAGTGGCTGTATAATGTATCTGCAATTCATTATCGTTGTTCAGGACATAATCGACTTTTACCGCTAAATTACCGGGAAAACCTTCTTCCATGTCGGCCGACAGATAAGTAAGCGATAATATAGCCGATTGCTTGTCGCTCGAGGTGGTTGCATCCCATACCTTACTACTGAAATTGTTTCTGTCGCCATGGATCGTGTGCTTGCCCAGCCAGTTGGTAGCCAAATTGTACTCCTTACCGTCGAGGGAAAACTTCGCCCCGCTGATACGGTTAATATAGCGGCCGACAATACATCCAAAGGCAGGATGACCGGCCAGATAATCGTCTAACGTTCCCAGCCCGAGCACGATGTTATCCATCTTCCCGTTCCTGTCCGGCGTAGTAAACTCGACAACAATTCCACCGTAATTGGTGATTTTGGCCGTTACTCCGTTAGAATTGGTTAACGTAAAAAGATAGACGGGTTTCGAGTCGACAGACCCCCAGTCGGTAGTGCTGATAGTAGGTTCGTTAGTCGAAGCACAAGCCGCTGCAACAAAGATGCTGAATAAGAGAATAAGATTGATTTTCATTATAAAGTATGTTGTTTAATTTGTATCATAAAACAAAGGCAACTCATTCCGATAAAGGGAATCCAATTCCCGGTTATCGGAATGAGTCATATTTCAAAAGCCGGCTATTGACTATTCAGTCGTAATAACCAGTTCTTTTCCTTTCTTCAGTTCATTATGCGGGATGAAATAACCGTTTATTTTCTTTCCATCGTATGTGATATTGCTGATTTTTCTTCCCTTGTTCGGTTTACTGATGGTAAAGGGAGTATCACCCAATTTAAACACTACGCGATCGAAAAGAGGAGCCGTAACGATATACTCCGGGTCGGCAGGCGAGAAGGGGTAGATGCCAACGGCATTTAATACGTACCAGGCCGATAATCCGCCCTCATCGTCCATTCCGGCGTAGGCCAGTCCTTCCTTACCCATGTCATAATATTTGTTCATCAGAATATCCAGTTTATCCTGTGTCTTTTCCGGTTTGTCGATGAAATAGTAATAATAGGATATACCCTGGGCCGGCTGGTTGCCTGCACAATACTGTCCGAACCATCCGGTCAGATTATCGGCTTCGTAGCCACCAAAAGGAGTGGTAAACAACGAATCGAGTTTTTGTTCGAAAGCCTGCTTGCTGGGGAACAGACCAACAAGGCCGCGAGGATCTTGCGGAGCGAAGAAAGTGCATTGCCATCCGGTAGATTCGCGGAACATATATACATAATAAGGATAGGAGGGGTCGTAAGGTGTTACCCAGTCTCCGTTATCCCAACGTCCGCGTATAAAGCCGATTGAGGGATCGAATAAGTTTTTGTAATTGCGTGAGCGTTGCATCAGGAGATTGTAATTATCCATGTCGCCCATCTCTTTTGCCAGAAGTGCCACAGCATAATCGCTGTATGCATATTTGATCGTTTTGCTCACAGCGGCTTTCGCTTCATCTTCTTCTGTCTTTACTGTCGGGTTCGGAACGCGATTTTCGGCAATCCAGCCTCTTTTCATGTATTCATCGAGGAATCATCTTCCGCCTCTTTTCCCCTTTTCCGCCGATACGGTAGCATTGTTTAATGCAAAACGGTAGGCGCTTTCTACATCAAAGTCGCGGATGCCACGAAGGTACATACCGGTAAGGAATGCCGTTGAAAAGTCTCCATGGAAACCGCTTGACAGGTAACCGGTAGATTTAGCCCTTTCAATATCCGACCGGATCACATTATTGGTCAGTTCCGGCTCCACCATTCCCAGCAGTACCATTTTGCACGACCACGTGTCCCAGTAATTGTTGCTGGTGTAATAATCAAAGCCCTTATTTACAACATTACCACGTGGGTCGGTATATTCACCATCGACATCGCTACGGAGCGCCGGATATTGTAATGCCCGGTACAGGCAGGAATAGAACGTCCGTTTATGCTTTTCGGTTCCACCCGTTACCTGGATTTTCGACAAAAGGTTTTCCCAGGTTTCTTCCGCTTCATTTACTACCTGTGCGAAACTCTTGTTCATCATTTCCGCTTCCAGGTTTTTCTTTGCTTTGTCTATACTGACAAATGAGAAGCCGATCTTCAGTTCTACCGGACTGTTACCATCGGCAAAATGAAGGATGGTGAGTGTTTCCCTGTCGTTCTTTACCGAATCAATACTGTTTATCTTATTGTTTGACACAGCATAAAAATAGATGTCGTTCTGGGAACCGCTGAATGTATTTTCATCAACCCGGTTGAAAGTCCATCTTGCCCCTCCCGCGCGTACACTGTTCATCCGGGAAAGGTTGAGTAATAACTTCTTTTCGTCTCCGGTGCGGTATGTATATTTGTGGTATGCACAGCGCATCGTAGAGGTCATTTCCGCATTAATACCGTAACGTTCAAGGAAGACCTGATAATAGCCGACCTCAGCCGATTCGTTTTCGTGGCTGTAACGCGAAGCGTAATTATCGGCGGTTATTTCCCCGGTAAAAGGCATAATGGGCACATGTCCCAACCCCCATTGTCCTTTGCTGGAATGGAAAAAAGCATGGATAGTCGTGTCTTCGTACTGATAACCTGAGCCGCTTCCCCACATAGTAACGGGGGGGGGTTGCCTGCACCATGGCATGGGGCAATGTCGAGCCGGGGAAAGTTTCGCCTCCCCATGCCCGGGTATAACCTTGCGCCGGTCTACGGCCTTGTTCGGTAAGCACTGTACGGAATTCCGGATGAGGACTGGGCTTGTAGCCGAGATCGATGCTGTCCCAAAGTGTAGTCGATCCATAGAGCGGATTCACATAACTGATCAGTGTTTTCGGTCCGGCGACAGGATAAGCCTCCATCAGTTTTTTCGCTTCTTCCGATGTAATAACCGAGACGCAGCCATGGCGTGCTTCAGAAGGGAAACTTACATCTTCCTCAACCGACCAATGAATTAAATCGTCCGAATAAGAAGCTCCGAAACGATTGGTCATGCAGTAATCGTAGAGTAATAGCCATCCGGGGTTTGTCTGGTCTTTTATGACTGTCGGCCCTTCTGTGATTACAGGAACGACTGGCCCTAATTCAAATGCCCTTCAATAATCCGGTAAGGTCCTTCCACATTTTGGGATGTGGCGACACGGATTGCCCTTCTTTCACCGGTCTTTTCACCAAACTCTTCCTCTTTGTGGAATAGATAATATGTGCCGTCGTGCTCCAACAATGTACCGTCAATCACTGAATAAGAGGGTTCAAACAGTGGCTGGGCAGGAGTGAATGTTTTCCAGTCGCGGGTTTTACAATACCAGAGCCGGCTCTTTTTCCACCCCGCATCTTCGAACGATGAAGACCAGAACAACATATATTCTTTCGTCTTTTCATCATAGAACCATTCGGGCGCCCAGATATTCCTTGCTAATGCTCCCTCCTCATTCCCGACATCCTTCATCAACGGTAAAGGGCCTTCCACCTGCCAGGTAATCAGGTCTTTGGAAGTTATATACAGACAGCTTGGTCCGACTTTTTACGGTCGCCTGCATTCCCGCCGCCGGTAGATAAAATTCGCCAAACCCCATCCGGGCCGCGGCGAACGTAAGGATCACGCACATGATGATCCCATACCGGTTGATTGCCATTCAGCGCTGTCCAATGACGGCCGTCTGTGGATAGGGCGATATGCAGTTTATTAATCAGCATCGGGTCCGGCAGTGGCACTTCGACTATATTCCCTTGGGAATCGATTTCGATACGTGTCGGATAACGCTGGTGGAAATAAGTGAGCATGTAAACATCTTTATCTCCTTCAATGCTAAACAAATTCTGTGTAGCAGGTTTCTCTGAAACTGGTTTTACATTTGGTTGTGCCATTGCGCCTGTAAAAAGGCAAGCATCATTAGAATCATTGAGAATTTCATCATACAATCTTTTTAGAGTTCGATTTAACTGGTATTTATATTTATCGGCAATTTATTTATTTTTACCGGGAAAAGAAAGTAAAGAGGCAAAAAATTAAAATACAAGGATAAAAG
>JAJPZM010000069.1 GCA_021204335.1 Parabacteroides sp.
TTTTCTAATTATTTTAGTTTAAACAGAAAATTTCCTATTGAAATATTTGCATAATTAGGAAATATCCTATAATATTGCATCGCGTTACAATGAAACAAGGCTATAAAGGTAGAGAATTTTCAAACAATACACGATATGAATACAGAAAAACAATTCACAGTAGCGGAAAACCTGGTAGTGATGGTTGAACCGAACAAAAAACATCAGTTCTTGATGACAACAAACGAAGTAGCTAAAGGTTATGGGGTCTCTGGTGGAGCAATCAGAAAACATAAGATAGAACATCAGGAAGAATTGATAGAGGGAAAACATTTTATCATTGTTGAAAACACAAAGATGAATGGTGCGGGTGTCGGAGCTACTAAAAGTAACTCCGATAGAGAATCAGCCACTTACAAGCAAACCCTCTGGACCAAGCGTGGCATTGTCCGCCTTGGCTTCTTCATCAAATCAGAGCGTGCCAAACTTTTCCGGGATTGGGCAGAAGATTTGGTGATCGTCATCGCTGACCAGTCGGAAAAGGCGGAACAGCTTTCCATTTGGCCGGAACCGGAGAAACGTAAGCATAACCGGTTGACTCGTGACCGGCTGGTAGAACTATTGGCCGACGTGGCTAAAGTTGAAGACAAGGCACTTCGCCTTTCAATCGTAGATAAATTGATAAACAATCATTGATATGACAAAGAAAACAAGACAGAAAATCGAACTGGGAGCCAAAAAGAAGGCTGAAATAGCCAAAGCATTTGGCGTAAGTATCCAGAATGTGAGCCAGGCACTGCTGTATAAGCGGAATAGCCTGAAAGCTGAAAAGATCAGGGAAGCGGCATTAGTTAACGGCGGAATGTTGGTACAGATCATCGATGTAACCGATGAGTTCAAAAAGGCAGTCAAGGTTCTGGATGCGAAAGGGAATGTGGTGAAAACGATTAAAGAATAAGGAGAATAATGAGATGAAAGAGGAACAAAACAAAAAAGACTGCGAGATCATCTTACTCGTTCTTGGAGCTTTTGTTATCAGCAACTTGTTTGCTTTTTGCTTCTTACGTTTATATCCAATATACAATAGACTTGCTAACCCCAAAAGAGTTGCAGGGAATATATTGGTAAACATCATTCCTTTATAAAACAAAGGAGATGGGAAATCAACTCCATAATAAAGAATTGCACCAGAGTTAAAAACAATAGCCAACCATAGAGCGAAGTACCATACGTTGATTTTAAACAAGTAAGAATAGATGAACAAAAAAGACACTGCACCGGTCAAGGAGACAATAGCAAAGGCAACGGATAGTATTATTTCTTGATATGCTGGTAATGTCTTAAAATCTTCGATAAGTATAAACAATGAAGCGTATGAGACGAACGACTGTATGATAATGGAAAAGAGCACAACTCTTTCCGATCTTTTAAAAAGCAGTAATAATCTACCAATTTCCATGATATTGAATTTTATGTTTGACCGCCTAAAGATAGGCAAATTAACCAAAACTGCGACTATCCCGCTAAGAAAGTTAAAGGCTTGCAGGTGTCGGATCGGGTCCGGCGGCGGGGCAAATAATTTTAAACAATAAAGAGATGGGAAATTAAAATTTAAAGAGTTATGTGAGGCACCGTTTGAGATGGATTCTTCTTATGGAATCAATTTAAAGATGCTGGTCTATACCGGCAAAAAGGAAGAGGAACGCCCGGTGTTCAAAACAGTGTATGCAACGGATTGTTGCAAGGTTCGAATTGGTGCGACAGGGAAACTGTATTGGGGTATTGTCGGGCTTGATCCTGAAACGGGTGAAAGCGAGTGGTATAACTACAACGATTGTGTGAGTTTGGAAGGTTGGGCGGTACTGGATCGCCTGTTGAAACAACGTTTCGGTTGGATGGAGATGCTTGATCCTGGATTGGTTTACGAAACCAAGGCTTTGGCCAAGGCACAACTGGCGAAGGGCGTGAAATGATTGGCCGGGTGATTCTTTACGGATGGTTGGCGAGCTGGATCCTGTTGTTTGCCGGATTGGGAACAATGGAATGGGCGATGGAAACAGGTGATCCGGTATTCATGAAAGGGTTCACTTTATTCATGGTGTTTGTGGTCTTCAGCTGGCTGGTGATTCGACATAAGAAAGAGGTAGATAAGGCATCCGATGAGTTCGACCGGTGGTTCGATCGGACTTTCGGAGATGAAGGATAAACAATCGAGATAGCTGTTTTTGTAAGATTGGTTTTGCAGCGGTACGCGGCCCGCGGTACGAGGGTGGTCATCCCGGAACGGTTCAAGGTGGTTCGATTCCACCCCGGGAACTAAAATGAAAATGATTTCTTATGGAATATTTTGGTAACATATTATGTGTGGAAGCACAAGAACTGGTGCAGACAGGAATACTTACTGAAAGCTATTATAAGCAACTGAGTGCACGCAAGCAACTGAATGTTGTACGTCGTGCCTGCCGTAACACACCCGCTCTTGTCGCTGTCGAAAGCCTTCCATCCCGTTTCTACAACCGGATGATAGAAGTACTGGGTGATCCTAAGAAAGTGGCACCACGTAAAACCTTAGAAGACCGGATCGTGCCTGATCCGTCAGCGATGCAATTCTTTTCCGGCTATCGTACAGTCACAGGGAAACAACTTCCAGATGAAAAGATTACGGAATATTGTATGAATGCTTCTGTTTTGAATGCACTCTCTGAAGTACTGGTCGATAAAAAGGCATCCAGGGGCGTTGCCGGTGGTAAATCTACCGGATTCTGGCAGTCAGCAGCTGATGCCTTAGGATGTCTTAAAGCTAAATTAGGCCATACTCTTCCCGAAAACCCGATTCGCCTCAAAGACAAGTACAGGAACTATGTGAAAAACGGTTATTCTGTCTTTATCAGTGGCAAGTTCGGCAATAACAACAGCCGTAAGGTTAACGAATTGGTTGAGCGGATGATCCTTTCCCTTTATATCATGCCCAACAAACCATATGCAACCAGTACACACGAAATGTATTTGCAATTTCTTGCGGGTATGCTTACTGTGGCCGATGTACAAACCGGTGAAATATTCGATCGCAATGATTTTTATGATGAGAAAGGTGATCCGATCGTAATCTCCGAGTCAACGGTATGGAACTACCTGAATGATCCTAAAAATCGGGCAATTGTCGATAAAATCCGTATGGGATCACTGGATTACATGACTGTTCATCGCCCGCACCACCACCGCAAAAGTCCTAAATATAGTTTCAGTAAAATATCAATGGACGACCGTGATTTACCACGTAAAATGCACGACGAGACACGTGTCAAGGCTTACTATGCATACGATGTGCTTTCGGGTTGTGTAATTGGCCGTTCGTATAGCCGAAAAAAACAACAGGTCTGTTTGTAGACTGTGTTCGCGATATGTTCCAGTTTATCAATTCCTATCATATAGGTATGCCGATGGAAGTGGAAGTAGAACATCACTTGGTGAACCAGTTCTCCGATGATATGATGCGCGCAGGTATCCTATTCCCGTTTGTCCGTTGGTGTAATCCCGGAAACTCACAGGAAAAACGCGCGGAACATTTCAACCGGGAAAAGAAATACGGTTATGAGAAAAAATACCAGGAAGGTATTGGACGTTTTTACGCCCGCCTGGAAGCGAATCGCCCTAAGACAGAGAAGATATTCGATGAAGACAATGACAACTATAAGGAAAAAACATACGATTTTGATGAACTGGTAGCAGACGATTTGGATATCATCGAAAAGTATAATAACGATTTGCACCGCAATCAGAAAAAATATCCGGGCAAAACCCGTCTATAGGTCTTGTTGGAGCACAAGAACCCGTACATGGCTCAGATTGACCAGGTGATGTTAACCCGCTACATTGGTGAATGCACACGTACCAGCGTCAGAAGGAACATGTATGTTCGTGTACAGTATCAAGATTATCGGCTTTCCTCTCCTTCGGTATTGGAAAACCTGAATCCTAATAGTTATGAAGTGGAAGCCTATTATATGCCCTCTGATGATATTCAGGAAGTATATATTTTCCAGGACGGCATATATGTCGACTCATGTCCTTTGATCACACCTTACAATGAAGCGACAACTGAACAGACTGAACAGGATTATCAATCTTATACGGAACAGGCTAAGTATGTATCCAAATTCGACAAAATGGTTAAAGAAGGGAAAAACGGTCTTTCCAAAGTGACTATTATTTCCAATGAGCAGATCATCCCGGCTGTGGTTTCTTCTCCTTCCCCTATTGAATCGGATATCCAGGAGGAAGAACCGGAATTTGACACAGAAAGTTATCTGGCTTCTGCCCGCCAACTTGCAAAATCAAGTCTTTAAACGAAAATTAAATAGCATTGAAATATGATTACAACAGAGATTAAAAACAAGATTGCATCAGCCATACGCGAACGGAGCGCGATGTATCCCAGTTCTGCTAAATATGCGATGAAGTTAGGTATTAACAAAAGCATATTGAGCCGTATCATGAATGGAGAAACGGAACGTGTACTTGATAATGCCCGTTGGGTATCGATAGCCCGTCTACTGGATGTTGCAATTGGTGGGCAAACAACTTGGATGCGTGCGGAAACTCCTGTTTACGTATATGTAACCGAATAATTGAAAGCGTGTCAAATGAACTCTATCTCCAGTTTGCTTTGCGACCGGGCTGATATCGGGAAAAGCTTTGCCGCTAAATGTTACGTAAAGGAGCATCCGAATTCCGTTTATATCGATTGCAGCCAGGTAAAATGCAAAACGAAGCTGATCCGTGCCATTGCCAAAGAATTTGGAGTCGACAGTCGCGGACGTTATGCCGATGTATATGCCGACCTGGTATTCTACCTGAAAGGAATTTCTAATCTATTAATCATATTGGATGAAGCGGGTGACTTGGAATATAGTGCCTTTCTTGAACTGAAAGGACTTTGGAATGCTACTGAATATACTTGCGGTTGGTATATGATGGGAGCGAACGCCCTCAAACATAAGATTGATACAATGATTGAACGTAAAAAAGTAGGGTATGAAGAAATCTTTTCCCGTTACGGGCAACGTTATCAGCGGATCACGCCGGAAGCGGCACAAGATTACAAAGAGTTCTCTATGGCACAGGTGGCATTGATTGCCCAGGCAAACGGTTCGAAGCTAGCTCCGACAAAAATGTACGCAGCAACCGGAGGTTCACTTCGTCGTGTGCATACCGAAATCACAAAACAAAACGCGGAGGCATAACGATGGCTAGAGCAGCAAGCGTAGAACAGGTATTGAAGACAAAGTTTAAAATGCTCCCTTTCGAAGGGGAATGGCTGGCAGCTTTGGGACGTCCGGAACTGACCGGCTCATGGATCGTGTGGGGAAATTCCGGTAACGGAAAAACACGTTTCGCGCTGCAACTCTGTAAATATCTCTGCGATTTTGGACGGGTAGCTTATAATAGCCTGGAGGAAGGCGTCAGTGCCTCTTTGATGAAAGCCCTTCAGGAAACGAATATGATGGAGGTTAGACGCAAGTTTGTGGTACTGGACAAAGAGCCGATAGAAGAGCTTGCCAAACGCTTGAAGGTACAGAAAAGCCCGAACATTATCTGCATAGATTCTCTCCAATACACTGGAATGAATTATGAAGAGTACAAACAACTTAAAGAGCAATTTCCTAACAAACTATTTATCTATATCAGTCATGCTGACGGAAAGAATCCTGAAGGGCGTGTTGCCAAAAAGGTCAGGTTTGACAGCAACATAAAGATATTTGTTCAGGGATACCGCGCGGAGCCGGTTAGCCGCTATGGTGGCGGCGAGCCCTATATTATTTGGAAAGAAGGATATGAAAATTTCAGTTTAGAAAGCATTTAATCAGAAATATATGGCAACAACAAAAAAAAGAAGCATACTCATAATAGTCGTAATACGGCTTTATTTTATGCTCTGATGATACAATTGCCCAATTATGAACGGCTATATGCAGACCTGATCAAGGAAGGCATTATAAACAGTTATCTTGAGCGCAAATATGGCGTTATGCATGGACGGGAAACTCGGTTGACAGCCCTTAGTGATCAGGAATACTCCGAACTTATCTCTGATTTGCAAAACAAGGTCAATCAAAGTAAATCAATTACCAGATTACAACAAGAGGCTGCCCGCAAGGTTTTTGTCAAACAGATCTTAGGGGCATTATCCGGCATTGGAGTGACTGTTGTTAATGGAGATTACAGCCTGGTAAATTATCACATCCGACGTCTGCCGATAGCAAAAGGGCGGATCATTCCACAATTCAGGTTCGAAGAACTAGAAAGATTGCTGGGGGCAGTTCGGGCCTATTGTGACAACATTGTGAAACAACAACAGAAGGAACGCTTAACGGCATTCAATAATTAATCTATGGTTAAAGTAAAACAGGACAAGAAGCCTTTAACCCCTGAACAGAAAAGACAGGTTGAGGAGCTGAATAATGAACTGGATAGACTATACGGCTTGTTGGAGAATGATCCGGGGAATGAACAGGTAAACAGAGATGTGAGGGCTATGGAGCTTCGAATTGTACGTATCACCGGTGAAAAAACGATTGATTACTGACATGGCATGTATACCTATTGACAAGCGTATCTCGGATATCGAGAAACAAGGGCATAGTCTTAACAGACGCATTGATAAGCTACAATCGGATTATGATTATCTGGTTGAAAGTATGATCTCCCGTCCCTGGGCAAATATGACAGCCCAGTGCCGGTTACTGGAAGAATGGAACGAAGAGATCGAGAGTTTGAAACTAGAGGTTGATGATCTCCGGAAAGAATGGACAAGACTGAATATAATAAAAAATAGTAAATCACTTAAAAAAAAAACAAACACTATGAAAACAATTGATTAAAGCAAATTTAGTAAAGATGAGCTGAACACAGTCATTATGCAGGCGGATGCACTCAAACGACAGGAAAAAGAAAAGAAGTTACAAGATGAACAGGCTTTGGCTCAGTTGGAAAACGATTTAGTAGCCGAAATGTTTGCGGATGCTAAACCGTTGAGCAATGCGATTGTGATGTTCAAACAAAAATGGATAGACAAGCTTCGGCCTCTTGTCGATGAAAAAATCAAGCACAACAAGGCTAAGGCTGATCAGGAAAGCTATACTTTCAAAACGGAGGATGCCGAACAAAAGGTCAAAATGCGTAACAATAAAAGATGTTGTTATGATGACGGCATACAAGCCGGGATTGGTTTTACCAAACAGTGGATGGCTGACCAGGTAGACGGAGAAAAAAAGCAAACGCCTGATCTCCATCATTGATGACTTGCTGGCCAAGGATACGAAAGGCAATTACTCACCGGACAACCTGATAAAGTTTATCAAGAAAGCGGAAGAAGACGGAGACGAATTACTATTGAAGGCTTCGGAGTGTATTAAGAAGTCCATATACGAAGAAATGACAAGCGTTTCCCTGCTTTTGTTTGAAAAGGATGATAAAGGTATAGAACGTCCATTGCCACTATCGGCAACAAAAGCCTGATGTCTCGGATTAAAGTGAAATCCGCCACTCTCACCCCCGGATACTGGATCTATGTTTGCCCTTGCGGTTTCCAGTATACAGTATCCAGGGTTGTCCGTAAAAGCGGCAAACACATGATCTATTGTTTCAAATGCAAACAACAAACAGGAAAATACTATCGCGTTATGACTGAAAGAATTGAATTTACACAAAATTGGAACGGGAAACTGAACTGCAATAGCTTTACGACTATGCGGTTGCACAATCCTGTCAAGTATTGTGTCGGAGCGATCAAACAGATTTATCTGAAAGGTGTATGGAAAGGTAATGCCAAAATCATAGAGGTACGCTGCATTCATCTGAACGATATCAATCAGTTTACTGCCAAACTGGATACCGGCCTTTCTCCCGAAGACTGCCGCCAGGTAATCCGTACCATGTACAAGAACCGCCCAGGCATCAACTGGGATACTCAGCTAATAGATCTTTGCCTGTTAGAATATCAGAAAGAAAGTAAAGAACCTACTCTATTTAAATGACAACAAAAAAGTTTGAAGAAATCCAATGGAAATCAGGAATGAAAATCGCCATTGGAAATATCCATACCGATGTTGTGTCGGTAGATTTTCAAGATAAGACTATTGCTTTTGAGGATGAAAAAGGCTTAGTCTGGGTAAACAGCGAGTATGTAATATTAAAACAACGGCGCCATGAGTAAATTAAAATATATTTTAGAAATTACGCCTACACGATATGTAGAACGTACAGAGAAAAAGACAGTTAGAAATATCCCTTGTCCCCGGTGTAATGGTCGAGGCGGATTTAGAGAAGAAACCGGACATGACCAGTACACATTTACTCCTTGCGATATGTGTGATGGGACTAAAAAATTAAAGCTACTATTACAATCGAATGGGAGGCTGATTATGAATCATAACTTAATAATAACAGGTTTTACCCGATTACTCACGATTGCATTTATCGCCTTGATTTTTGTATCATGTGATTCTGGGAACGTTTCGGGTTATGTTGTTGATATGGAGTACAAGCCGGCACACACGAAATGTCGCTACGATGTTGTTTTAAAAATACCAATAGTAGAGGATATTCCGGATGAATATGTTATCTGGGTGGCAGATCGCCATATCTCCCGACGCATTAAAGTAGAGAAATCTCTTTACAAACAATTGAGAAAAGGACAATATGTAAACTTAGCAACTAACAAGTAATGAACGGAATAATAATTAATGATGATCTGCATGAGTTGGTTTCGTTGAGAACCAGCGATCCGTGTGATAATTGCAGTCTGCAAGAAAATTGTGATAAGACTGATTTTCCCTTATGTACTGTAATTGCAGGAAGACACAAATCTGATGAACGATTTATCAATCGTGGTAAGGCGAAAGAATTTATTGAGAAACTTAATTTGTAACTAAATAGAAATGAGAAGTATATGTGCATTTGCTTGTTTCCTGTTATGGCTTATCGTAACGATGATATTATCAATAACTATCATAGGACTTACTGTGAGTGCGAGTGAAGAATGGCAGGAAATGGGTGACAAATAATAGAGAAACTTTAATAAGAAAGGAGCTTAATATGCATTACATGTTAGAAACTTACGAAGTAGCAATGAAGTTATGTGGGCTTGATCCCGACAACGACGATCAATTTAATGACTCGGATAAAGTAGATGAGATTTTGTATGAGAAATACGGGATTGAAGATACTGATGGCTTAGATAGGCTTATCAAAGATTTAGCAAAAATGGCTGATGTTGGCGAGTCTCCTTTAACCGGTGAACAATATAGAGGTTTTGGGGACGGTTCCTTGTGGTTGTATAAAATAAAAGCGTAATTATAAAAAATTATGAGATATGTATGTGTTTTTATCTGCTTCCTGTTATGGCTTATTTTTACGCTGTTATTATCAATCACTCTCATAGGATTGGTTATAAGCATGAGTGATGAATGGCAGGGAATAGGTGACAAATAATAGATAAACTTTAAAAAAATGTGAGATCATGAAGATTGGAATGATAGACATTGACGGACATCATTATCCTAACTTGGCTTTGATAAAACTGTCGGCCTGGCACAAGGCTCGTGGCGATCAGGTAGAATGGTACACCGGTATTGATTATTACGACCGGGTTTATCTCGGCAAAGTATTTGGCTTTACTCAGGACGAAGGTCGTGTTATTCAAGCAGACGAAGTTTTGCGCGGAGGATCCGGATACAAATTATTTGATCAATGGTTACCGGAAGATATTAAACATATATGCCCGGATTACTCGCTATATCCAATGTTCCCGGATGCGTACGGTTTTCTTACTCGCGGATGTGTAAATAAGTGTTCCTTTTGCATCGTTCCTCGCAAAGAGGGCGGAATCCGGAAGCACGCAGATATATCGGAGTTTTTAGACGGTCGGAAGTCTGCTATCCTAATGGACAACAATGTCATCGCATCAGACTGGGGGCTGCAACAGATAGAAAAGATCGTATCGCTCAAAATAAAAGTAGACTTCAATCAAGGGATAGACTGTAGGCTTATAGCTCGTGATAAATCAATAGCAAAATTACTGAAGCGTGTCCGGTGGATCGAATTTATAAGAATGGCTTACGATAACTCAGCCATTACAGATGAAGTTGAAACAGCAATAGCCTATTTGAAAGAAGCTGGGATACCCGGCCGGAAGATGTTCTTTTATATGCTGGTAAAGGACGGACAGATTGAGGATGCCGAGAGACGCGCTTTATATCTTGATCGTTTAGGATGCGCTCCCTTCGCAATGGCATACCGGGACTTAGATACAGATACACCACCTACGCGAGAACAAAGACGTTTTGCCAGGCGGGTAAACATGAAAGCAGCTTTTAAAAGTTGCTTATTTCAAGACTATAAATAATACACAATTAATAATAACTGAGTCATGAAATGCAGAGAAGTTTGGAATCGAAAAGGTGAAGAT
>JAJPZM010000385.1 GCA_021204335.1 Parabacteroides sp.
GGGTTGTGTTGTATGATAATTTGCCTAATTTTATGACATCACAATAACAAAATGCAAGCAAATAACAAACTTAATGTGATAAAAAGAAAGTAAGTAGTAATTTTAAGACTTCGGTTTATGTAATAAAGGAGATTTAATTATGGCAACAATGAGATTTAGTTTGGCAGAAGTAGCTTTGAGAGAAACGGTAACAGGTGCATGGATCAGGACAATTGCTGATTGTTTGGGTATCCGGATGTTTTCGAAGATGAATCCTTTAGGGGGGTATGAACAACGTCGGTTGGGATGTAACCAAGCAGAAGGAAATACAGGATCTTCATCGCTATGCTGTCAGCAACTTGATCCCGAAAGCCGGAATTTATCAGATGAGGTTACTTGAATCGTTGGCGCAGTCCGCTTCCATTTATTCGCCGGAAGAACTCGACTCCCTTTACAGTGAAACGAATAAAAAGATAGAAGAGATAGGTCGCCACATTTCCGGAGTGCTGGTCAGTGCGCGCGAATTGTGCAAGTCGGGACACCAGAACTGGGAATCCGTTCAGTCGCTCCGCTATCATATAAACCAGTTAAGCAGTATCATAGAATCTGCATAACTTTTGGTAGATACTCTTTTACTGTATGATCATCAGTGAGAAATAGGGATAATATTTCTCACTGATGATTTTTTTGTCGGCGGTATAATATTCTTTATTGGTCCCTACATTCTCGAAATAATGGAATTGGTTCGCCGGATGCTTCCGGATGCATTCGTGAACAGTTTCTACGCATTGCGACAGTTTCATAATGACCACCACATATCCCGCATCGATCTTTTCCGACAGTTCTCCGGCGGTAGGCGTACCGGGGATAACGACGATCTGTTCTTCCTGCTTAACAATATGCAGCCCGGCAAGGGCACCGGCGGCTATAAAGGCAGGGATTCCGGGAGTGCGTTGTACGGCAATGCCGGCGCTTGCCAATTTATCATATATATATTGTATGGAAGAATAAAAACCGGCATCACCTTCGGCTACGATGATGATCCGTTTGCCGGCTGCGTAATTGGCGGCTGATTCGGCATACAGTTTATCGTAGGCTTCCCATGCGGCAGCCCCGCTCTTTACTCATCGGCAGCATGAAGCAGCGGATGGCTGCCTTGTCGATCTCTAAAGCACGAACAATATCTGCCGCACGCGAAATAACGCCACCTTGTTTATTCCGGGTAGCCGGGCAATAGATTATATCTGCCTGCTGAAGTTGTTTAAGTCCTTTTACGGTAATAAGTTCCGGTTCCCCCGGGCCTAGCGATACGAAACTGATAGGGTATGTCATTTGCTTTTGCTTTTATTCGGGGGCAAAAGTGATGAAAATTGTGTAAAGTTCCAAACTTCTTATTACTTTTGCGTCCGAAACTGGTTCTGTAAAACTCCTGTTCGGGGAGACAGATTAATAGGGAACCGGGTGTGAATCCCGGACAGTCCACGCTGCTGTGAAACTTTGGAAACATCCTGATAACACCTTTTGCCACTGATCCGGGAGAGATCGGGAAGGCTTTCGGGATGGAAGTAAGTCAGAAGACCTGCCATTTTTTTTACATAACGATTGTCCTCGTGGGTTTGGACATTGTGTCGGATAATAAACAAGTAAATTATGAATAAGTATTTGGCAGGTTGCTGCCTGGTTATGTTGCTGGCTGCATCGTGTGCATCAAAAGGTAACCGGCAGGAGAAAGAGGATGCTTCGCCGCAAAAGGTCGTTGCGGCGCACAATAATGCCCGTATCGTCCCTGCGTATACACAGGGGTTCGAACTTGATTATAAAGACGGATATGTCCTGATGGATATAAAAGATCCTCAGAACGAGGAGAGTACTCATTTCCAATATGCGCTGGTGCCGCGTGGGACGCATCCCGTCGGCATTCCCGGAAGTTATACGGTTATCGAAACGCCTGTGCGCAGCGTTATCTGCATGACTTCCCTGCAACTCTCCAATTTCATCAAGCTGGGCGTGGAAGACAAGGTGGTCGGCATAACGAGCACCCGCCATCTGTTCAACCCTACCGTCAACCGGCAGCTGAAGGAAGGGAAGACGGCAAAGATCGGTATCGAGGGTAACTTCGATAACGAGGTTATCATGAGCATCAACCCGGACCTGATCCTAATCTCTCCGTTCAAGAGGGGAGGATATGAAACGATGAAAGATGTAGGCATCCCGTTGATCCCGCATCTGGGATATAAGGAAACAACCCCGCTGGGGCAGGCAGAATGGATTAAGTTTGTCGGTCTTTTGCTCGGGATGGAGCAGGAAGCGAATGAGAAATTCGCCGCTATCGAAAACCGTTATAACGAACTGAAAGAGTTGACGGCAGAAGGCAAGCTAAAGAAACGTCCTGTCGTGTTGAGCGGCGAGATCCATGGCGGAAACTGGTATGCGGTGGGAGGAAAGAGCTTCCTTGCCCAAATTTTCAAGGATGCCGGCGCCGACTATTTCCTGAAAGACGACAACCGTTCGGGCGGGGTGACGCTCGACTTCGAGACCGTCTACAACCAGGGAGACGAAGCCGATTACTGGCGCATCGTGAACAGCTATCCGGGCACCTACAGCTACGACGCCTTGAAAGAGCAAGACCCGCGTTATGCCGACTTCCGCGCATTCAAAGAGAAAGGCGTCATTTATTGTAATATGCGCGAGAAGCCTTTCTACGAGAGCATGCCGACAGAGCCCGAGGTGTTGCTGGCGGACCTGCTGCATATCTTCCATCCGAACCTGTTGCCGGATCATACGCCGGTTTATTACGACTTACTTAAATAAGCGGCGATGAGATACTCGAATACATTCTTGATGCTTCTTATCGTTGCATCCATTATCGTTCTGTTATTCCTAAACCTGGTGCTGGGTTCTGTCTCCATTCCGCTCCCATCGGTCTGGCATATCATTTTCGGTAGCGGCGACGAGCCGGTTACGTGGCAGAATATTATCTGAAAATCACGTTTCCCGCAGGCGTTGACGGCATTGGTTGCCGGGGCGGGATTGTCGATCAGCGGGTTGCAGATGCAGACGGTGTTCCGCAATCCGCTGGCAGGTCCTTCGGTGCTGGGTATCAGTTCGGGGGCGAGCATGGGTGTTGCTTTCGTTGTTTTGCTGAGCGGCAGTCTGGGAGGCGTGGCGTTGAGCAAGCTGGGGGTGATGAGGGAGATAGCCCTGTCGGTTGCCGCGGTGATCGGCTCCCTGTCGGTCATGGCACTGATCGTATATGTATCGCAGAAAGTGAAGGGGAACGTAACGTTGCTGATCATCGGCGTGATGATCGGTTATGTGGCGAATGCCGTAATCGGCGTATTGAAATTCTTTAGTGTGGAAGAAGATATACGTGCTTACGTGATCTGGGGGCTGGGAAGCTTCTCGCGTGTATCGGGCAACCAAATGCTGCTGTTCATCATCATTATGCTGGTGCTGATCCCTCTCTCGTTCCTGCTGATAAAGACATTGAACCTGATGTTGCTGGGCGACGGATATGCGCGCAACCTGGGGTTGAATATAAAGAGAGCGCGCCTGCTCGTCATTACCTCTGCGGGGGTGCTGACGGCGATTGTTACGGCCTATTGCGGTCCGATTATCTTCCTGGGATTGGCGGTACCCCATCTGTGCCGGGCTATTTTCCAGACTTCCGATCATCGGATATTGATGCCCGCCGTCCTGTTTGCCGGCGCGGCTCTGGCACTGGCCTGCAACCTGATCGCACGCATGCCTGGATTTGAGGGGGCATTGCCGGTCAACTCGGTAACGGTACTGGTAGGAGTCCCGGTCGTTGCATCCGTCTTATTCCACAAACGCAAAAACGAACTGAACGAATGAGTATGAAAGAGGCAACAATAGAAATCAGAGATCTGTCGATCGGCTATCACGCCAAAAACGATACGAAGCTGGTAGCAAGCCATATAACGACGACTATTTATAGCGGCGAGCTGACCTGCCTGCTGGGTGCCAACGGTGTCGGGAAGTCTACTTTGTTGCGTACTTTGTCGGCTTTCCAGCCTGCCTTATCCGGCGAGATAGCACTACTAGGTCAGGACATACAGCGTTATAGTGACAAGGCCCTTAGCACTATAGTGGGAGTGGTGCTGACAGATAAGTGTGACATCCGCAACATGTCGGTCCGCGAACTGGTCGAAATGGGACGCAGTCCCTATACCGGCTTCTGGGGGCGTTTGGGCAAAGAGGACAAGCGTATCGTGGATGAAGCAATTTCACTTGTACGTATTGAAAACCTAGCTTCGCGTGTGGTGCATACCTTGTCCGACGGCGAGCGCCAGAAGGTAATGATCGCTAAAGCGCTTGCCCAGGAAACACCTGTGATCTACCTGGACGAACCGACTGCCTTTCTCGACTTCCCCAGCAAAGTGGAGATCATGCAGCTCCTGCACCATCTGACCCGCACCACCAATAAAACCATCTTCCTCTCTACCCACGACCTCGAACTGGCTCTCCAGATTGCCGACAAGATATGGCTGATGGACAAAGACAAAGGTATCAACACCGGTACTCCCGAAGACCTGACGCTGAGCGGTTATCTGAGCGGTTTCTTTGCTCGTAAAGGTATCGTCTTCGACAGGGAAACCGGCTTGTTCCGTATCGACAACCGGTATAAAAAGGAAATGCGCCTGACTGGTGAAGGTTAGAAATATGCCATGGTACGCAAAGCACTCCTGCGAAACGGCATCCATGCCGACCGTACAGTAACTTCTGCCAATTGGATTGAAGCGGGAGAGGCGGCTATCACTCTCCATCTGTCCAACCGGCCACCGCAAACAGCATCGACTATCGAGGAACTGTTGCTGCTTCTCGAATCCTGACAGTGTATGTCAACGGGATAAACTTTTTTCATTTCGTTTGTTATATAGAGGTAATCCAAACTATTAAACGTCATGAAAAAGTATTTCCTGTTTACCTTCCTGCTTTCGGCATGGGCACTTACATCCTGCCAAAGCGATGATTCATCGGATATCAGCGAGAATGTCCCTTTCTATCAGAACCTGGGTGTCGCCTACGATGTAACGAATAATAAAACACGTGTCGGAGCCAATTTCAATAAGAATAACAGCGAGGGTGCGAATATAATGTTAAATGGACCCGCATCTATCAAAATTAATGGCAAGACGCCAAACTTCGTTAATGTGGGCATCTATTTCTACACTTACTCTTTCAATGGGTTGGATGATGTGACTTTTGTCTTTAAACGGTCGGCTGACAGCACCTTTACCAATGTCGCCACCATTGATGATGTGAAGCCGATAGCCATCCCCGAATCTTTCACATTGGCAAAACTCAAGGGAACGACTACACTCACCTGGGAGGGCGACCCCGTAGGCGAGGGCGAAGTCATAGAAGCCACCATTACTTACAACGGCGGCGTAAGCAGCATCTATAACCGCGATAAAGGCAGCCGGTCGATCAACATCACGTTCAACAACTCCATTTTGCCCGGAAAGGCGACCCTGTCGCTCAGTCGCGCCAAAGTAAATCCTTTGCAGGAAAGCAACGGAAATGCAGGCGGCCAGCTGGATGTCTCTTATATCCGGAGCAAAGAGATCCGGCTGGAATAATAAAACGTCTGATCCTGCAGAAAGTAAGTCTCAATCGATTTAGGGTTATTATTTATTGTCAGTTAGTAAAAAAGTTATTACTTTGCGACAGTTTTACACTACTAACAATTAAATGATAACAAACTTTTACCATGATTTGGAACGAAACTATTGAATGTATGGACCGCGAGGAAATGCGGAAATTACAGAGCATCCGGTTGAAACGGGTTGTCGAACGCGTCTATCACAATACACCTTTTTATCGTAAGAAGATGCAGGAAATGGGTATAACGCCGGGTGATATTCAATCGATTGAAGATATAACCAAGCTGCCGTTTACGGTGAAGCAGGATTTAAGAGATAATTACCCTTTCGGACTGATGGCCGTACCGATGTCGGAAATAGTCCGTTTACACGCCTCTTCCGGAACGAGCGGAAAACCGATTGTAGTCGGATATACCCGTAAGGATCTGTCTATCTGGTCGGAAGTGGTAGCCCGCTGCCTTACGGCATACGGCATTACAAAGGACGACTCCGTACAGGTGTCCTACGGTTACGGTTTGTTTACCGGCGGACTGGGAGCGCATGGCGGGGTAGAGAATATCGGTGGTACCGTAATCCCAATGAGTAGCGGTAACACCCAGAAACAGATTCAGTTGATGCACGACTTCGGTGCGAAAGGCTTGGCTTGTACACCTTCGTATGCGTTGTATCTGGCGGAAACGATCCATAGCTCGGGCATCCCTTTGGAAGAATTCCAGTTAAGGGTAGGAGCTTTCGGTGCGGAACCCTGGACGGAAAACATGCGTAAGGAACTGGAAGAAAAGCTGAACATCAAAGCATACGATATCTATGGATTGACGGAGATCTGCGGCCCCGGTGTCGGTGGCGAATGCGAATGCCAGAACGGCACTCACTTGTGGGAAGACCATTTCTTCCCTGAAATCGTCGATCCGGCAACCTTGCAGCCGGTAGCCCCGGGCGAACAGGGCGAATTGGTATTCACCACCCTGACCAAGGAAGGCATGCCGATGATCCGCTACCGCACACGCGACCTGACCCACCTGATCTACGAGAAATGCGAATGCGGCCGTACGGCAGTCCGTATGGGACGTATCCTCGGACGTAGCGACGACATGATGATCATCCGCGGTGTGAATGTATTCCCGTCGCAGGTAGAATCCGTATTGCTGGAAATGCCGGAATTCGAACCGCATTACCTGATCGTGGTAGATCGTGTGAACAACACCGATACCTTCCAGATCCAGGTGGAAGTGCGCCCGGATTATTATTCGGACGAAATGAACAAGATGATTTCGCTGAAAAAGAAGATTGCCGCCCGTATGCAGAGCGTGATCGGTATTCAGCCCGATATAAAGATCGTGGAGCCGCGTAGCCTCGAACGCAGTCAGGGCAAGGCAAAGCATGTGATCGACAATCGTAAGTTAGTTTAACCCTAAAAAAGTAAAGTGCTATGTTAATTAAACAGTTATCCATCTTTCTGGAGAATAAGAAAGGCCGTTTTACGGAAGTGGCAAAGATTTTGGGTGAAGCCGGAGTAAACATGTCAGCCTTTACGGTGGCTGAAAATTCGGATTTTGGAATCCTTCGTCTGATCGTGTCGGATACGGAGAAAGCGATAAAGGTGCTTCGTGATAAATTATATGCGGTAAGTGTGGCGAATGTAGTCTGCCTGCATTGTCCCAACCAGCCGGGAGCATTGGCAAAAGCGATGGAGATCATAACCGATGCCGGTATCTTCGTCGAATATATGTATGCTTTTTCGCAGGGAGAGGCGGCCAATGTGATTATCCGTCCCGACAATGTCGAGAAGTGCGCGGAGGTGCTGAAAGCGAATAAACTGGAGCTTATCGCTGCCAGCGATTTATATAAGTTGTAAATATTAACGTTAAGCGCTTCGTTATTTTACAGGAAAAATGTAACTTTGCGCGCTAAAAGTATGTGAATGAAAAAGGTTGTATTTTTATTGATGATGATTACGGTCTTGCTGTCTTCCTGCGGGGAATACAACAAGATACTGAAAAGTACGGACTATGAATTGAAATATTCTTACGCAAAGAAATACTTCAATGCGAAGCAATATAACAAGTCCGCCACCCTGTTGGATGAACTGGTTACAATCTTTAAAGGAACTGCTTATGCCGAAGAATCCTTGTACCTCTTGGCTCAGAGCTATTACGGTCAGAAAGATCACCAGACGGCTTCGCAATACTTTAATACGTATTACACGACTTATCCGAAAGGCGAATACACTGAATTGGCCCGCTATTATTCGGGATATGGTTTGTATCTGGATTCTCCCGATCCCCGGTTAGACCAGACACAGGCGTATGAAGCCATCAACCAGTTGCAGCTCTATCTGGAATACTATCCCCAGAGCGAACGTGCCGCCGAAGCGCAGAAGATCATGTTCGAGTTGCAGGAAAAACTGGCTTATAAGGAATTGCTCGCTGTAAGACTGTATTATAACCTGGGTACTTACATGCGCGACAACAACTATTTGTCGGCCGTAATTACTGCCGAGAATGCGTTGAAGAACTATCCTTATTCCCAATACCGGGAAGAGTTTATGTTCTATGTATTGCGTTCGAAGTATGAACAGGCTGTTGCCAGTGTGGAAGAAAAGTTACAAGGCCGTTATCGTGAGGTGGTGGATGAATATTACACCTACATGAACGAATATCCGGAAGGCAAATACGTAAAACAGGCACAGAAGTTCTACGATTATGCCAGCAAGAGAATAACAGACGCGTATTAACGATATTATTTAATCAATAAAGTAAAATGGATTACAGAAAGTCTAACGCTCCTTCGAATACAGTTACCCGCGACATGATGAAATTGTCGGCCGATACAGGTAATGTATATGAAACAGTAATGATCATTGGTAAACGGGCTAACCAGATTAGTGTTGAAATGAAACAGGACCTGGAAAAGAAACTTCAGGAGTTCGCTTCATACAACGATAACCTGGAAGAAGTTTTCGAAAACAGAGAGCAGATCGAAATCTCCCGTTATTATGAAAAGCTCCCGAAGCCGACGCTGATCGCTGCCCAGGAGTATGAAGATGGCAAGGTTTATTATAAGAACCCGGCTAAGGAAAAGAATAATTTCTAAGAAGAAATATTGTTTAAAACATGAAAGGCTGACCCTGATAGAGTCGGCCTTTCCATTTAAAATGAACTAATAACCATGTTACAAAGAATACAGACAGTTTATTTGCTTATTATCGTAGCTTTAATGATCGCTACTTTATTTTTACCGCTGGCGATGTTTCAGAATGCCGATCAGTTTTACTCTTTTGATGCGACAGGTATCAGTACGATTGCCGAACAGCCTGAGCTGGTCTATCCGACTTGGGGGCTTTTTGCCCTTACAACTGTGATTTCCCTTCTGGCTCTTATCACGATCTTCCTGTTTAAGAAAAGAATTCTGCAGATCCGCCTTTGCATCTTTAATGCCATATTGATGCTGGGCTTCTACGGCCTGTTCGCTTTTTTTGTATGGGTATTGAAAGACCAGTTGAACGGGGCTGCACTGAGTGTGAAGATCGCCCTCTCTTTCCCGTTGATCAGCTTGATTCTCGATTATCTGGCCATTCGTAACATCGGTGCCGACGAAGCACTGGTACGTTCGCTGGACCGGTTGAGATAAGAATGTAAAAATATCGCCGGCAAGACCGGAGAAAATATACAGATAGGATGCGTCATGCTTTTGGCGCATCCTTTTTTTTATGTTCCAACGGGATGCAGTGAACAACATTTCGCTTAATTTTATTTTCTATTATTTAATCGAAAAGTAATGATTATGATGACAAAACAAGAAAAGGAACAAAAAACAGCCTGTCCCGGAGTGTATTAGTTTATATGGATTATCTGGGAAAAAGCAAGGATGAATCCGGTAAAAAGGGAACAGCCGGATTGTATAAGGCCACCCGCAACCAGTTGGCTTCCTTTTGCGATAATCGCAAGCTGAATCTGAAAGGAGTGAATGCATTGCTGGTGCGCGATTTCGTTGCATATCTGCAATCTCAATCCTTAAGCCATAATTCGGTCAGTAATTATACCAGTATTTTTCGTGCGACCTACAATAGAGCCGTTTCAGAGCATTTGGTAATTCCCCTGGAAAACCCTTTCAACAAACTACGTTTATCTCCTGTAAAGACCTACAAACGTTCGATAAGCCCGGATGTGATAAAGGAAATAACCCGCTTGGACCTGAAAGGGAAGAAACGGCTTGATTTCGCCCGCGATCTTTTCCTGTTCAGCTTTATGGCATGCGGGATGGCTTTCGTTGACCTGGCACATCTGACGTATAAGAATATCCATGGGAATGTACTGGTTTATTACCGGGCAAAAACGAAAACGGAGATTCGTGTGACGATAACTCCGGGGATGCGTCGTATGCTGGAGAAGTATGCAGATCCTAATTCTAATTTGTTATTTCCTGTTCTAAGTGCCGAAAATGTCTCCTATGAGAAATATAAAGTAGCTTTGCGTACCTACAATCGCCGTTTGGAAAAAATAGGAAGTATGTTATCTACTCCGGCTAAACTGACTTCGTACGTAGCCCGCCATTCGTGGGCGATGTGTGCAAAGAATAAATCAACATCAGTAGCAGCAATCGGGCAGGCTTTAGGACATACGTCTGAAAAAACTACCAATTTTTATTTGAGCGAATTAGATCAAACAATGATGGATAGAATCAATATGAAAATCATAAACTTTGCGGAAAAATGGGTGTTGGGGCGTCGATCTTATTATTAACCCTTATTTATGGAATAAGGGTCATTGCCAAAAAAGTAGTAGAAAAAATTGTAATTTATAGTACCCTATACTACCAAATGGCTTGAATTTCTATGCGA
>JAJPZM010000159.1 GCA_021204335.1 Parabacteroides sp.
CATTCATATGATGTTCAATAAATCAACGGACATCATGCGGATAATCATTTAAAATAATAATACAAGCAAGATGAAATATTTAATTATCGGAGGAGTAGCCGGCGGAGCAACAGTGGCAGCCGCCTGAGAAGAATGGACGAGAATGCAGACATTATCCTGTTTAAACGTGGCAAATACGTATCATACGCCAACTGCGGATTACCTTATTATATCGGCGGCACAATTGCCGAACGCGATAAACTGTTCGTACAAACAGCCAAGGGATTCAGGGCACGTTTCAACATCGACATCCGGACAGAACAGGAAGTAACCGCTATCCGCCCCAAAGAAAAAGAGGTAGAAGTAAAAAACCTTGCCACCGGAAAGGTGTACACCGAAAACTACGACAAACTGGTCCTTTCTCCCGGAGCCGAACCATTACGCCCCGGTATCGAAGGAATCAACAATGATAAGATTTTCACCCTTCGCAACGTTCCCGACACCGATATGATCAAAGGATATATCGACCGGAACCACCCGCATCACGCTGTGGTTGTAGGCGGTGGGTTTATCGGCCTGGAAATGGCGGAGAACCTGCATGAACTGGGCATACAGGTAGCTGTTGTAGAAATGGCAAACCAGGTGATGGCTCCACTCGATTACTCAATGGTAGCAATCGTACATCAGCAGTTGATCGACAAAAATATAGACCTTCGTCTGGAAGACGGTGTCTCACGCTTTGAAGAGACTACGGAAGGCATCAAAGTTCATTTGCGCAGCGGCAAAGAAATCGTAACCGACCTGGTTTTACTCAGCATCGGTGTTCGCCCGGAAATCAGGCTAGCAAAAGAAGCCGGATTATCTATCGGTTCGCTGGGAGGTATCAGCGTAAACGAGTATATGCAAACATCGGATCCGGATATTTACGCGCTGGGAGATGCCGTCGAAGTCGTCCATCCGGTAACCGGCAAACCGGCTTTGATTCCATTAGCCGGACCGGCAAATAAGCAAGGGCGCATTGTGGCCGACAATATCGTATTCGGTAACCGAGAAACCTATATGGGAACCATCGGCACATCGATTGCCAAGGTGTTCGACCTTACCGTTGCCGCCGTCGGAGCGAATGCAAAATTGCTGAAACGCGAAGGGATTGCTTACCGGTCTTCATACACACATTCCGCTTCCCATGCCGGCTATTATCCAGGAGCCGTCTTTATGTCTGTCAAAATACTGTTCTCACCCGATAACGGACAACTATTCGGGGCACAGATCGTAGGTTTCGACGGAGTAGACAAACGAATCGAAATGCTCGCCCAGGTAATACAACGCAAAGGGACAATTTACGACCTTATCACACTGGAACAGGCCTACGCTCCCCCCCCTACTCGTCGGCGAAAGATCCGGTTAACATGGTCGGTTACGTAGCAGAAAACATACTTACTAAAAAGGTCAAAACGATCAATTGGCGCGATATAGCCCATCTGGATAAAAATGTATTGCTGGTAGATGTACGCACTGCCAACGAATACAATCTGGGAACTATTCCGGGAGCAATCAATATCCCGGTTGACGAACTTCGCCAACGTTTGCCGGAACTCCCTAAAGACAGGCCGATCGTGGTGACTTGTGCCATTGGGCTGCGTGGTTATCTGGCTTACCGTATTCTGGTTCAACACGGTTATAAAGAGGTAAAGAATCTGTCGGGTGGTTATAAAACTTGGAGTATAGCCACAGCTAAACCCATGTCCCGCCAGACAGGAAACCGCCAGGACACAACCGATACGGTAAAACAGCCAACCACGACAGCCCATTCCTCTACGCAACAAACCATTCAGATCGATGCCTGCGGCTTGCAATGTCCGAGCCCGGTTATACAACTGAAAAAGCACTATGCAGAGATAAATACCGGCGACCGTTTACTGATAACGGCAACCGACCAAGGCTTCGGTAAAGACGTTGCCGCCTGGTGCAATATGACCGGTGCCCAATTGATAGGAGTTGAAAACAAATCGGGAATCATTCACGCCACCATCGAAAAAGGCGAACCGAAAAGCGCCTGCAAAGTGATGAACGGAGCCGACAACAAAACACTGATCGTTTTCAGTGACGACCTCGACAAGGCATTGGCATCCTTCGTCATTGCCAATGGCGCTGCTTCGACAGGAAAGAAAGTTACTATGTTTTTCACTTTCTGGGGGCTGAACGTAATCAAAAAACGCCAGAAACCATCCGTCTCAAAAGATATCTTCGGGAAAATGTTCGGCTGGATGCTTCCTGCACATAGCGGCAAACTGAAACTGTCGAAAATGAACATGGGCGGAGCCGGTAGTTGGATGATGCGCCTGATCATGAAGAAAAAAACATATCGACAGCCTAGAAAGCCTCATCACACAAGCCGCAGAGAATGGAGTGGAAATGATTGCCTGCACCATGAGTATGGATGTAATGGGGGTCAAAAAAGAGGAGTTAATGGATCATGTAACACTGGGTGGCGTAACTTCCTACCTCGAACGGGCAGAAGAAGCTAATATAAACCTGTTTATTTAAGACGCAGACAAGCGCAGAATAACACAAAAAAAGCGTACGTTTTTCCTCTGGAAAGCGTACGCTTTTTTCCCTAAAGGGTAACGGCTTGTTCCCTATAGCCTGCCGGAGCATACCTTATAGGGTAATGCCCGCTACTCTATAGGCTATGACAACGACACATTACTTCACATAATCTGCCTTATTCAGGAAGTCGAAACTCTGCTGGCAGCTGGCAACAGGATCGTCGTCGGTGTATTCTTCCACTTCTACATACCAGTCTTTAACCTTGTTGGCATTCATCTGGTCGAAGATCGGTTTGAAGTCGATCTTGCCGCTGGCTCCAATTTCTTTTTCATCCTTGATATGGATTGCCTTAAACTGTTTCGGACGGGATTTCAGATAGGCCACCGGATCACCGCCACCTTCTTTTACCCAATAAACGTCCATTTCAAAGAATACATGTTTCGGACTTACATTGTCGAGCAGGAAATCGTAGATCAACCGACCGTCTATCTTACGGAACTCAAAGTCATGATTATGATAACCGAAAGCAATACTGGCAGCGGCAGCCTTATAACCGACCGTATTGAAATAATCGCAATACATCTTCAGATCGTCCAATGTGGTCCGGTCGTTTACCGGCATCCAGGGCTGAATCATGTATTTAACGCCCAGTTCGTTGTGGGCTGCAATCGCTTTATCCCACCAACTCATGACTTCGGATTCTTTTTCTTTGGTAAACTCTTGTCCCAAATGAGCACTGGTACATTTCATGCCCAGGTCATTACACATCTTCTTAAATTCAGCGGGAGCAAGACCATAAATTTTCCATTATCGTAACCGGCCGTTTCCAGGTTAGTGTATCCCATCTTAGAAACAACTTCCAATACTTTCTGGATACCTTCTTCTTTTACAAGGTCTCTTAAAGAATACAACTGCAAGCCGATGCGTTTGGACGATTCGGAAATCGCCCCTGTGCCGGCAGATAATAACTGAGGTGCGACCATACCTCCCGCAAGCATCAGAGAGGCCCGCTTTAAAAAGTCACGTCTGTTTTGCATAGTACTAAATAATTAAGTTTAATCGAGAATTTATACAAAAGTAAGACTATATTCGACTTTTCCTAATATTATTTCGTTAAAATGCTCAAATAGAGGGCTGACCGGACTTGTGTAAGAGTCGTTGCGCCTTCAAATACAGATATTGTTTTATGATCAGTTTGCGGCTACGGATTATCTGATACCGGTAGATAATGCAAGCTGTGATAAAATAGACACCTGCCTGTATCCAAAGCGTTTGATACTCGTGTGCCACTTCACTCAATGTCGCTCCGGAAGTATTGATCCGGATAAATCCCTGTATCCCCGGTGTGGAAGGAAAGAGATAACCTACTGCTTTCCAGAACGGCGGAATAGCTTCTTTCGGCCACGATACGCCGGAAATAAACAGTAAAATCACCGAAGTAAAGACAAACACCAGCATCGGCGACTCGCGGCTGGTCATAAAACCGGACAAGGTCATCGACAGGAAAATGCAGGCAAACAGGTAAGGCAGCACAAACAACATCACCGTCCATGGCTCCCCGACCTGGGGCAACGAGAACAACTTCGGGACGACAGCCAATGCCCAGATGCAAACCACGACATATAATGATATATAAGAGAATGACTTACCCAGCACAATACGCAATGTCCCGTTGAAATGACGACTGACCGGAACCAGACTGTGGAAACGGTTCTTCTCGCGGGCAGTTCCACCCAGCATGCCTATACCCAGAATCAATGTCTGCTGTATGACCAGAATCAATATGGCAGGCACCAGGAAGCTGGCAAACCCATTCTGCGAATTAAAAAGTGCAACCGACTCGTAAGGAATAGGATCAACCGTTATCTTCTCCTGCTCGCTTGTCGAAGAAGGATTGTTTTGGGCACGTATTTCTTTCCCTATCTCAAGCGAAACTTCCGTTGTGGCAAGCAAGAACGCTTTATAAAACAGCAACGCACTCATATCGCAATACAGCGAAACGGTCGCTTGTTTCCCTTTATGTATGTCTTTACTGAATTCGCTGGGGAAATATAAAATACCGTAAGCTTTCTTCTCGTCCATCATCTTCTTCGCCTCTTCCATATCGGCACAAACGGCAACAACCTTTACGTCGACAGTTGCATCGACCTTGCGGATATATTCGCGGCTCAGATAGGAATCCGACTGATCTACCACCACCATTTTAGCATTGTGCACCACCTCATTATTATAAATGAAAGCATACAACAGCGGATACATGAGGGGAACCAGGAAAAAGAAAATCATAACGCCTGAATCCTTGAATACGTTTTTCAGTTCGTCTTTCCAGACAAAAAAGGTATCTTGTATGCCTTCTTTGATGATATATCGTAAACGATGTTCTCTTTTCATTGCTTTCTGATTTACGGAATATATTTAAAGTACAGCAGCGCATTCTTCAGATGCTTCCCGATCAGGAAAGGCAAAATCAGAAAACCTGCCAACCAGGCATATTCTGTCCATGTATAAAACAGGTCTCTCCCATTCAACGCCTGATCCACATAAATAAGGAAATAATGGCGGAGAGGGAACAGGGTACTCAATGCCTGCAACGTCGGATCCATTCCCAATACCGGGAAAGAAAAGCCAACGATCGAAAAAGCGAGCATACCGAACAGGCTGGCAAAACTCAACCCCAGACGTAAAGTAGGCAACACGCCGATCATAAACACGCCGACAGCCTGCGAAGCCAGCACCAGCAAAAGCAAAGCCACCACCATCGGCATCCAGCCGCTATTCAACGGGAAGGAGTTGAAACCATATAAAGCAGCACAACACATCATCGCCACTACCATGAAAATAACCGTTTGAGGAAGCAGTTTTCCCAGCAGGCTAATGGTAAATGAATTACCCCCTGTTTGCAGCCACTGGCGGGAAGTCGAATATTTGATTTCGGTTCCGATACTGAACACGGTGATCAGGAAAATCATTAATTGCAGGACACCCGGTATAACTGTATTATTTAAATAGACCGAATAGTTCAGCCAGGGATTACCAATCGCATGCGTATCTACGACGACAGGTTGAAGTTGTCCCATAATCTGATCGGTCGTATATCCCTTTGCCAATCCGGTTTGCAGGCCGACCGAAGCACCTGCCAATACCGACATGGTCTTCATATCCCGAAACAGCAGGGAAGCGGCGATCAGATAAGTCCCGTTCGTATAGAAAGACAGCCGGGGTTGTTTTCCCATAGTCGCTTCTACGGCAAAGTCTTTCGGGATATAGAAAATACCATAAATATTTCCTTTCTGCATCTCCCGACGCGCCTCATCAAACGAAGCGGTCTTATAGACAACCTCCGTTTGCTCAAAAGCATCCAGCTGACGGATCAGATTGCGTGATGTCGCAGAGCCGTCCATATCCACCACCGCAATCGGCAGGTTAGTAGGCAGACCATCCTTCATCAACGACAGGAAGAACAGGACACAGAGAGCCGGAGCGATCAGCATACAGAAGAAATAGATCGGTTTGGATGTCAACCGCTGTATCTCCCGCTTCGCCACATTCCAGATACTATGTAAACGCTGCTTCAGGGTCATAATATTTCGTTTCCTTTTTTCTTCATGACGACAGACATTCCGGGACACAGGTCGGCAATTCTCTCTTGCGGACGGGCACGTACCTCAAAGGTCTTCGAATCGAACTGGCCGGTTGTTTTAGTTGCTTTCCAGGCAGCATACGATCCCATATCTTTCATATAATATACTTTCAGCCTGACAGGTTTATTGTCGAGAGCCGGAATAAAGGCATTCAGTTCGGAACCGATCTTGATGTCTTTCAACAAGTCTTCACGTATGCTGAAAGAAACCCACATATCGTTCAAATCCGTAATATTCATAATAGGAGCACCTGTCCCAACCAATTCTCCCACCTGGGGGAAGCGTTCGGAGACCTCTCCGTCGATCGGGGAAACAAGGGCAGATTCTTTCAGATACGATTCTACTTCGGCAACAGCACCGCCGGCCTGCTGAACCAGAGCGGCAGCGGCAGCCTTATCTTCCGAGCGGGCACCGTCTTGTGCCATATCATACTGCGACTTAGCCGCTTTCTCGGTAGCGACCATTGCTTTATAATTGGCTTCGGCTTCATCTCTTTTCTGGGCAGACATCACACCTTTATCATACAGGTTTTGCACACGGGTATATGATTTCCTGGCAATTTCCAGTCCGGCATGTGCTTTCTGCCACATCTCATAAACTGCTGCTATTTCCTGCACACGTGCACCTTTTATAGCTTTGGCATTTTGTGCTTCGGCAGCCTTTTGGGCGGCTTCCGCCTGTTGCAGTTTAGCCAGCACTTCCGGCGTATTCAGATAAACCAGGGTATCACCGGCTTTTACCCGATCCCCTTCATCAAAACGATACATTTCGATACGACCGGGCACCTTGCCTGAAATACGTACCTGATTTGCCTCAGCCTGTCCCATAATGATATCATCGGGCGGAGTAAGCAAAAAGAAACCGGTCAATGCGACTAATCCGATCACAACTAACACCGTAATAAATACCAACATCATGTTGCTGATCGAAAACTTCTTATTCTCGTTCATCTTTATATATTTTTATTGTTATTACTTCTGTTCGTTTACCGAGAGCTTACCCATTGCCTTCGTCAGGTAAACTTCCGTTAGTTTCACTTCGATCTGGACATCGATCAGGCTCGATTGCGCCGATACCCAGGCAGTCTGTGCTTCCATCAGGTTCAATGCCGGAATAACGCCTTCTTCAAAACCCAGATTAGCGTGGCGCAGGTTCTCCTCCGCATTTTCCATATTACGCGAAGAAGCGATCAATTTCTTATTTGCTTCGTTCACCTTGTAGACCAATTGGTTTACCTGCAACTCCACCTTTTCGCGGGCTTCCATCAACTGAAGCGTCTGGATTCTTGTTTCCGCACGGGCAGCATTCCTTTTATAAGTACCTTCCCACCAGCCGGACAAGGGAACTTGCAGCGTCACACCAACATTGAACATGCCGGCAAACTCATTCTTAAATCCGTTAAATACATTGGGATTTGTTACCAGATAGTTGACAGAGAACGCCACATTAGGCAACATATCTGCCAGCACAATACGTTCTTTCTTTTGGTATATCTTTGTTGTCAACTCCAGACTTTTCAATTCATTGCGATTGGCAAAAGCCTCAGTAACATCAACCGCTGTATCGTTAGACCGAACCAGGAAGTTCCCGATATTTTCATCCGCCAATGCCAGCGGTTCTTCCAATGGCAACCCGCAGATCTGGGCAAGCAGCATACGGGATAAAGCCAAGCCGTTATCCACTTTCGTCTGTGCCATTTCCGCCTCATTCAATTTTACTTTTACCGACAGCCCTTCTGCCTGGGTAGCTACCCCCTCGGCGATCATGACAGTTACATCGCTATCCATCTTCCGAAGCAAGTCGACGTAGGCATCCGCCAGTTTCTTTTTATTGACCAACGATATCACTTGCCAATAGGCTTCATCCGTCTTATAAATAACTTCCTGCAGCTGCAGGTCGTTCATCGACTCAGCCAATTGGCGTGCATATTTCGTGATCTGATTATAAGAGACGATTTTCCCGCCCATAAAGACCGGTTGAACCAATGAGACACCTCCCACCCAGATATTCTGCACATCCAGATGCTGCATCTCATCTATACCTCCCATTAACTGTCCGAAAACAGGTAGTTGCGCAAGAGGCTCCAACGAGGCACCGAGCTTGGAACTCAAAGCATCCATATCAAGCAGATTGATATCTTTCTGGTTCCACATATATCCTCCCATAGCCGAGAGTTGGGGGAAATATTTGGTGAAAGCCGCTCTCCGTTCTTCATCGGCAACTTTCACTTTTTCACCAGAGATTCGTAGTTCCTTGTTATTCTGAATAGCTAAATTCCGACATTCTTCCAATGTCAGCGTCTGTTGGGAACTTGCAAAACTGGAACAGACCAATAACCCTACTAATACGACAATCCGTTTCATCTTTTTATTGTTTTTTTCATTCGGAGATTATATTTTAGCCTCTAAAACATTACCCTTATTCTTATAAAAAACAACAGGTTATCTCCGATTGTTTATACCTCAACACCATACAGTCATCACTTTCAGACAAAAGTACGATTAATCGACGCAAAAGTACTGGTTTACTTTAAATATAAAATTGAATTAATTCAATTAAAGATGCGCTTTTTCAGCTTGCAATACCAAGCATTGCTGATTCCCATATATTGAGCAATATATTTATCGGGAATACGCTGCATGATCCACTGGTAATGATTATAAAGATATTCGATAAACTCTTCCGCCGTACACGACTGGCGAATGGCGAACATGGAATAAAGTTTGGAGATAATAGTCAGCATCGCATTTTGATAATACGATGCAAATAACGGATAGCGCAGGGATAATGACTCGATATGCATGCGCGAAAACTGAAGCAGTTCGCCCGCCTCAAGCGCTTTAATCTCGAATTCAGAAGGAGCCTGGGTAAAATATCCGATGGCAGAGAGGAAAGGATACTGATAATCGGAAGAAAAGCCGGTTACGCACTCATCCCCCTTTTCACTTACATATAAATTAATGAATAGTCCTTTATTTATAAAATAGGCATCCTGGCAAAGTTCACCGCTACGCAACAGATATTCACCCTTGTCGACTGTAATTACCTTGGCGATAGTTCTTAACTCATCGACAAATAATTCATCCTGCGCTAATGCCTCCGGAAGATCGGTTAAGAGTTTTGCAAGGTGACTATCTGTATCCATGTCAGTCTTCCAGAACGAAGTTCTTCTTTCCTATCAGGTTGCCGTCGGCAAAAATATCCACACGATAGGTACCCGGCGAAAGAAATTCTTCAATGTCCCAATACATGGTTACCTGGTTTTCTTCCCCATCGTATTCTATCAGTTTTTTCATTGAATAATTGATACCTTTTCCTTCAAAGGAGAATACATCGCCACGACTCTTTACCAGCACATCATCGTCCGGCTTCATAATCCGAACATATATAGTCTTCTCTCCGACCGGTGCCGTAATATTCTTGGCAATACGGAAATCGACCACGAAGCGTTCCATCTTCTTGATCTTCTTCGCCAACTTTCCGCGGGAGTTAACCGGAGTTACCGTAATTCCGGTAGCATCCAGACGGCTGGCAAGGGTCACACGTTCCGACAGTTTTTCTTTTTCTTTCTTCAATGTGGCAGCCTGCGAAGTGGCACGCTGGTATTTCTGAACGGCTTCTTTCTTTTCGACCTGCAACTGTTCGTTAGCCCTGTTCAAAGAGTCGATCTGAACAACATAGTTACGCATAATCTTACGAAGCGTTTCCAATTCTTTCTTCAAACGAGCAATTTCGGCGGTATTGGTAGCCTTTACCGTACGCAGTTCTTCCATCAAGCGCTGCACTTTTGCCTGTTCGGTTGACAACAGGCTCATTAAGGAGTCGTTCCCCACCTGGAATTTATATCCTTCATATTGCATAGACAACTCGTTGAACTCGTCTTCCAACGTTTCCTTATCCAGATCGTACGCCTGAACCAGATCGTTCATCTGTTGTTTCTGTTGATAAATATAATATCCCGCACCGGCAATAATCAGTATCAACACGACTACCGCCATTATCAATAATGAGAGCTTATTTATTTCCTTTGTTTCTTTCTTTTCTGTATCCATACGGTCCCTTCTAAAAATGAACGTACAAAGGTAATGTTTAATCGGATGTATAAAAACACATCCCGTCTGTTTATACATTTTTTAAGAACTTATCCATACATTCAAACATATATAGAAAAATGCATTATAAAGTTTTCCAAATAAATTACTACCTTTGCACCACTCAATTATATAATATGATTATCCGCATGATGTCCGTTGATTTATTGAACATCATATGAATG
>JAJPZM010000387.1 GCA_021204335.1 Parabacteroides sp.
CCCGGGATAATCCCGGGATAATTTATTGTATATAAATAGTTTTTTATTCAATTACTCCTGCACCTGGATTTGTACCATCAGTCCAATTGGCAATTGTTGCTGTTGTAGTAACAGCTTTTCCAGAGAATGTGATAGTAATGGTATAAGAACTTCCTCCTTTAAAAGAACCCTCGTCACTTCCGGTAATTGTTAGGTTTTGTGCTTCTGATAAATAATTAGGAGCAGATACAGCTATACTTAGACTTGCTAAATTAGGTTGTAGCATAACCCCTTCTGATGCGCTAGATTCTCCTCCGTCAGCAGCGGCTGTTAATCCATTAACTGTAAAATCGGCAGAAGCATCAGGAGTCCATGCACCTAAATTACCATCTGCTAAGTTAATCGTTGATGATGCTTTTGCATTTTTAATAGTTATACTTATTCCTGTAACTGCTCCAATGCCATTACTGGTATTAGCAATGAATTTGAATTTTGTTAGTTTGTGCTTGAAATTAAGTGCTGTTGTACCTTCCACATTTCTATTTCCTACATCAACACTTTTTGCCCATAAAACATCTTGTGTGCCATCTATAGAAAATTCAACCTTACCATCTGTAACATTAGGAACCGTACTACTTTCAGTCCCTAAATATAAACCAGTAATATGAGTGTTATACCCATTTGTCGCATAATATTGTGTGAAATCTTCGATTGCACCAGTAGTCTTAATTGTACCAGTAAATGATGCACTGGGAGCTGTCCAGCTGGGAGTGCCTGGTGCCTCTACATCTTGCCTATAAAAATACACATTAGACATATCTTGTGTGGGATGTTGCTCTTGGTCAACATCAATTGCAGCCTTTGTTTGTATTACCCCAGCATTCAACTTAATCTCCACCGGAGCCTCCTTAGTCGCTTCATCCACCGGATCATTTTCACTTGAACAAGAACTCATTGATAATGTCGCTGCAATAGCTAGCGCGCTTAATACTAATGCTTTCATAATTATTACATTTTAATTGTTAGAACTTTTATTGCTTATTATTTAATTCATTCGATGACCATATTGTCGCCGGCAGAAACTTCCCAGTTGTTGATTTTGACAGAGAAGGAAGCGTCTTTTTCTACCGTGACGGATACGTCTACATTTATATTATCTCCTTCCGTTTCGCCGATCTTGTTACCCAGGTCGAGCGTGGAAGAAATGGTACTGCCGTCGTTGAGGGTGAAATCCAGCTTTACCTCGTTGGTAGGTAGGGCGGGAGGGGTTTCTCCTGTCTTCGGAGCGGTGCCTAATATTAATACTTTTGTGTTTACGCCTTCCGCCGAAGTTGTTGTTTCAAAGTTAACCGTTGTTGTTTTGTTCGGTACGATCTCTTGTTTGCTCAGGTTAAAAGCGGACGGTACGCCCGATAGCTCTCCCTTGCATTCTTTTATGTACTCCATCCCGTCGACTTTTACGTCGAGCGTTACTTCGCGGATCAATGAAGCCATGCTGAATTCGCGTTTGTTGCCCGCTTCCTCGCCGGCTTCCACTTCAAGCCCGTCGATCGCAATTCCGTATAAAGGAATACGTCCCGCTGTTGTGCTTTCGGCTGCTTTTGTTTCCGGAATGAATGCTTCTGCCGTTTCGAAAGTCTCCATATTACGGAATTCGATATTGTCGGCATCGCAATTGAAAGCCAGCAAACGGTATTTATCCGGCGGCAGCGTAAAATTCAGACCGTTTGCATCTCCTTCGATCTGTATCATCGCTCCCTGATCCATGGGATAAAAACAGTAACGTATTTTCTTCGGACTCTTATAGCCGCTCAAGGCCTGTTCCCATTTCAACGAATATCCGATGAATCCGTAGGAGGGCTTTTCCGGGTCATCCTTTGTGCTGCATTTAATGAAGCATGTAATGATCATTAATATACAAGCTGCGATTCCGCATGAACAACCTATTTCTCCTCTCACTATCATTTGGCATTCTTTTGAAAATCAAATTCCTTTTGTTTATGTCGCAAATGTATCGGGAAAAACATACAGAAAATTGCATTTTCTATTCAATAAGTTGTAAAAAATGCGAAAGCTGTTGATTTTCGCTACTTATTCGTCTTTCTACATCCGGATGGAGCGGGGAGATTTGCCGAAGTTGGTGCGGCAGAAGTGGGAAAAGTTGGAGAGCGATTCGAAACCGAACTTGTAGCAGATTTCGGAAATAGACAGTTCGGTTGTGGTCAGGTCGATCTGGATATCTTCGCATTTCTTTTTCAGCATCCACTGGTAAGCCGGTTCGCCGAATGTCTCTTTAAACAAACGGCGGAACGTAGGCGTGCTGTAGCCACCCATCTGGGCGAAAGCTTCCACGTCTTTGGCTTTCATGTAATTCTGCATGACGAAGTAACGGAAGCTCTTGCTGTAACGGTAGATCGGGGCATAGAAAGCGGCCAGGTCTTTTAATGTATAGTAGCAGTTGAGCAGGTAAACCAGTTTTGTACATTTGGCTTGCAAGAAGCCGGAGCACAGCAGGTCGTCGGTGAGGTACATCCGTAGCCCTTCGACAAAATTCTTCATCGGAGGGCACATGTCCATGACGATAGGCGCGGTGGGCGCTTGTTCCGCCAGGGTCTCCCCTTTAAGGAAACGGGCGCCGCAGACATTGATAGGGCGTTCGAACAGGTAGAGGATACATTCGGTCGCTTCGAGTATTTTGAACTCGACCCGCGACCCGATCGGTTGAAGGATGAACTGCCCTGCGGAAAAGATGGTGTTGGGATGCTCGTCGCTGTTTACCTGAACGGAGCCTTTCAATAGAAAGTAGAGGGTATTCTGTAAACACCGCTCCTGAGGAAGCATGATTCCTTTAGGATAAGAGCGGTATTTAAAGATTTGTTTCCTGTATTCATTGCACGATGAACAATCAGTAAACTTTGTGTATCTCAAATCAGGTGAGAACATGTACCAACTTATAATTTACCTTTATACTTTTTCCGGAGCTTTCGTTATGGAAACGGTCTACGGCGGTCACAAGATAGTGATATTTTTTCTTTCCATTGTCATAAGGCATTAAATAACTTGACTTGCGGGTGATTTTTACGATTTTTTTAGGATTATTCAGGTCTATCGGCTCTTTATCCTCAAAGCGATAAATAACAAAGTATTTCGCCAGTTCGGGGTTTGTCGGGCTCTGTTCGGCTTTCCAGTGGAGCACGTAACCCTCTGCCGTCCATTCTGTTTTCAGCTTTTTTACTTCCTGCGGGGCGCGGTTGTGCATGTGGGTATAGGCCGGGATCAGTGCCGGGTAGCGGTGGTAGTTCCTTTTCAGGCTGTCGGCTACGCCCTGGTTGTTCCAAAGGAGTTCGTTGGCAGGCCAGAAGCAGTTGCCTTTCACTTTCGACAGAGAGCGTTCGTAAAGCATCTTGCGGGTCAGGTCGCCGGCTTTCATGGTGCGGGCTACGTCCTGTCCGATGTAGAGGTGCGGGCCTTCGGGCGTGGCGTTCTTGTTCCACCATTGGATCAGGGTGATGTAGTCGGCGGCCGGGTGTCCGATCTCCCAGTATATCTGCGGCATGTTATAGTCGATCCAGCCTTCTTTCACCCAATGAAGGGTGTCGGCGTAGAGGTCGTCGTAGTTTTGCAGTCCATTGGTGTTGCTGCCCGAACCGTCGGGCGTGCTTTTCTTGTTGCGGTAGATGCCGAACGGGCTGATGCCGAAACGCACCCAGGGCTTGGTCAGCAGGATGGTGCGCTTCAGTTCGCGGATCAGGGTGTTGACGTTCTCCCGGCGCCAGTCGACACGTTGGGCGTTGGTATATCCTTTGTTGAGTCCGTATTTCCGGAAACTGTTGTCGTCGGGGAAAGGCATTCCGGCTGCGGGGTAGGGATAGAAATAGTCGTCCATGTGGATGGCATCCACGTCGTAGCGGCTGACGATGTCGCGCACTACGCGGCAGATGAACTCGCGGCTTTCCGGCAGTCCCGGATCGAAAAGAATCTGCTTGTTGTAGGTGACGAACCATTCCGGATGCTTATTATATATATGTGAATCGGCAAAACGGGTGTTTTCGGCTGTGCTGGCGCGGTAGGGGTTGAGCCAGGCGTGGAACTCCATATTGCGTTTGTGGCATTCGTCGACCAGAAACTCCATCAGGTCGAAATTGCCGGCGGGGGCGACGCCTTGCTGACCGGTGTAGAAGCGGCTCCAGGGTTCGATGTCCGATTTGTAGAAAGCATCCGCTTCGGGACGTACCTAAAAAATGACGGCGTTGATGCCGCATGCCTGCAGGTAGTTTAGCTTGCGGACGAAGTCTTTCCGCATCTGGGCGGGTGTCATGTCTTTGTATTCACTCTGGAAAGCGGTTTGTATCCAGGCTCCCCTGAATTCGCGTTTGTCTTTTCCCTCGGCGGGGCGTTCCTGCACGCGACGGGTAGTCGAACAAGAGGTTACGGCACACAATATGAGTAACAATAACAGGCGGATATATTGAACCTTCATGAATTATATTTGGTTTGAGATATTAGTAACACTTTTTCTAATTGAGTGACAAAGATAATAAAAGTTGGAAATCATCTTCTCGTTTCTTTTGTGTATTTTTGTCTCCTTAATAAAGGAACGATTTATGTCTGAAAATAATTCTATATTTATTAAAGGGGCCCGCGTCAATAACCTGAAGAATATCGATGTAGGTATCCCACGTGATAAATTGGTCGTTATAACCGGATTGTCGGGTAGCGGGAAATCTTCGCTAGCATTCGATACGTTATACGCCGAAGGACAACGCCGTTATGTGGAAAGCCTTTCTGCCTATGCCCGCCAGTTCCTGAGACGCATGAGCAAGCCGGAATGCGATTATATAAAAGGTATCCCCCCCGCTATCGCTATCGAACAGAAAGTGAATACCCGCAACCCCCGTTCGACGGTGGGTACTTCGACGGAGATCTACGAATACCTGCGCCTGCTCTATGCCCGTATCGGGAAAACCATTTCGCCTGTTTCGGGGCAGGAGGCGAAGAAGCACCAGGTGAAAGATATTATTAAAGAGGTATTGTCTTATCCGGCGGGCACCCGCTTTGCTGTGTTCGCTCCGGTCGTGCTGCCTGAAGGGCGGAGCATGAAGGAACAACTGGAGATACTTCAAAAGGAAGGTTATACCCGTTTGTCGATCGACGATACGGCTTACCGCATTGCGGAAGTGATGGCGGACGAGGCGTTGATGGCTTCCCCGGCTATCGAGTTGCTGGTCGACCGTCTGGTCGTTTCGGACGACAAGACGCTGAAAAGCCGTCTGGCGGATTCTGCCGAAACGGCTTTCTTCGAGGGACACGATACCTGTATCATACGTATTTATACGGCCGGCGAAACGGTTGTAAAAGAATATTCCAAGAAGTTCGAGGCGGATGGCATTACCTTTATCGAGCCGACCGATATGATGTTCAGCTTCAATAACCCGCTGGGGGCTTGCCCCGTATGCGAGGGTTTCGGGAAAGTGCTGGGTATCGATGAAAACCTGGTGGTGCCCGATAAGAGCCTGTCGGTCTACCAGGGCGCAGTAGTCTGCTGGAAAGGCGAGGTGATGGGCGAATGGCTGAAAGAGTTTATCGCCAGGAGTGAAAAATACAACTTCCCGATTCACCGCCCCTATTACGACCTGACGCAGAAAGAGAAAGACTTGTTGTGGCATGGCGCCAGAGGGTTGCATGGCATCGACGACCTCTTTAAATTTGTGGAAGAAAACTTATATAAGATACAATATCGGGTCATGCAGGCACGCTATCGCAGTAAAACGACCTGTCCGTCGTGCAAGGGCAGCCGCCTGAAACCGGAAGCCCTGTATGTAAAGGTGGGCGGTAAGAATATAGCGGAACTGGTAGCTCTGCCTATTACGGATGCAAAAGCGTTCTTCGACAACCTGCAACTGGACGAGACGGATGCCGCTGTAGCCAAACGGCTGCTGACGGAGATCCAGAACCGCCTGCAGTTCCTGTTGGATGTGGGATTGGGCTATCTGACCCTCGACCGTTTGTCGGCATCCCTTTCCGGAGGTGAAAGCCAGCGTATCAACCTGGCGACTTCGCTGGGGAGCAGCCTGGTGGGTTCGCTTTATATCCTGGATGAACCGAGTATCGGTTTGCATTCGCGCGACACCGATCTGCTGGTGAAAGTATTGCGGCAGTTGCAGGCATTGAGCAATACCGTTGTTGTGGTGGAACACGACGAAGATATCATTCGTGCCGCCGATTATATTATAGATATAGGCCCGAAAGCCGGTCGTCTGGGTGGCGAAGTGGTCTACCAGGGAGACGTGAACGACCTGCAGACGAGCAGCGACAGTTATACCGTCCGCTACCTAACGGGAGAAGATAAGATCGAAGTGCCGCCTTTCCGCCGTCTGTGGAACAACTATATAGAGGTAAAAGGCGCGCGGAAGAATAACCTGAAAGGGGTCGACGTGAAGTTCCCGTTGAATGTAATGACGGTGGTTACGGGTGTCAGCGGCTCGGGCAAGAGTTCGCTCGTGCGTGATATCTTTTATGAAGGCGTAAAGCATTATCTGGATGATGCCGCCCGGCTGATGGTGGATTGTTCGGGGTTGAGCGGCGATATGATCCTAATACAGGGTATCGAGTTTGTCGACCAGAATTCGATCGGTAAGAGTTCGCGCTCCAATCCGGTTACTTATATCGGGGCGTATGACGAGATCCGTAAACTGTTTGGCGACCAGCCGCTGGCCAAGCAGATGGGATATACTCCCGCTTATTTCTCCTTTAATAAGGAAGGAGGCCGTTGCGAGGAGTGCAAGGGAGAAGGACGCATTACGGTGGAGATGCAGTTTATAGCGAATATCACCCTCGAATGCGAGACCTGCCATGGCAAACGTTTCAAGCAGGATGTGCTCGATGTGGAATATCATGGAGCCAATATCTACGATATGTTGGAAATGACTGTCAACCAGGCGATCGAGTTCTTCGAACAGTATCCCGGTTCGCAGGAGAAGAAGATCGTAAAGAAGCTGAAGCCGTTGCAGGACGTGGGTCTGGGATATATCAAGCTGGGGCAGACTTCTTCCACGCTTTCCGGCGGTGAGAACCAGCGTGTGAAGTTGGCTTACTATCTGGGGCAGGAGAAGCAGCAACCTACTTTGTTTGTGTTCGACGAGCCGACCACCGGTTTGCATTTCCATGATATAAAAACCTTGTTGAAAGCTTTCAATGTCTTGATCGATAAAGGACATACGGTCGTTATTATCGAACATAACATGGACGTGATCAAATGTGCCGACTATCTGATCGACCTGGGCCCCGAGGGCGGTAATGCCGGCGGCAACCTGGTTTGTGCCGGAACACCGGAGGAGGTGGCTATGTGTCCTGACTCTTATACGGGAAAGTATTTGAAAGAAAAATTGAGAACAGACAAATAATTTGTCAGGTTCAAAAACTTTATTACTTTTGTTAATTGAAAGAAACAGAAAACAAAATATCAATCAGTTATGACAGACATCAAGCAATATGTAAATGGTGCAGAAGAGAAAATGTCGTTTGCTATCGACTATCTCGACGAACAGTTGGCTCGTATCCGTGCCGGTAAGGCCAATCCGAAGATCCTTGACGGAGTAAAAGTCCCTTATTACGGGGGCCTTGTTCCTCTTTCCAACGTGGCGTCTATCAATACACCCGATGCCAAGACGATTATTATCACCCCTTGGGAGAAGCCGCTTATCAAAGAAATCGAGAAGGCGATTCTGAACTCGGAAGTGGGTATCACTCCTGAAAATAACGGTGAGATCATCCGCCTGGGTATTCCTCCGCTGACGGAAGAACGCCGCCGCAGCCTTGCCAAGCAATCCAAGCAGGAAGCTGAAACTGCTAAAATCAGTATCCGTAACGCCCGCCGCGATGCTATCGAGCTGATCAAAAAGAGCGTGAAAGCCGACGGTACTCCAGAAGACGTAGCCAAAGATGCTGAAGCGGAAGTGCAGAAGATACACGATAAGTTTATTAAAAAGGTAGATGACCTCTACGCTGCTAAAGAAAAAGAAATAATGACAGTTTAACTTGTAGGGGCGAAATAATTTTCGCCCTTCTTTTTTATAAGACAATATATAAGGAATGAAAGGACTGGTAATAAAGAATACAGGTAGCTGGTACACCGTACGTACCGACGACGGACGTGATGTGGAGAGTAAAGTAAAAGGGAATTTTCGTTTGAAAGAGATCCGCAGCACTAATCCAGTGTCGGTGGGCGATCGTGTCGATATCATTATCAACAACGAAGGCACCGCATTTATTACCGAGATCGAGGACCGGAAGAATTATATTATCCGCCGGGCTTCCAACCTGTCGAAACAATCCCATATTATTGCTGCCAACCTCGATCAGGCGATGCTGATCGTTACGGTGAACTATCCGATTACTACCACTGTCTTTATCGACCGTTTCCTGGCTACCGCCGAGGCTTACAATGTCCCTGTTAAGCTGGTGTTCAATAAAATCGACCGCTATAAAGGGGAAGATAAAGAATATCTGGATGCATTGATCAACCTGTACACAACGATCGGTTACCCTTGTTCTACCCTTTGTGCCAAGTCGGGCGAAGGGTTGGAGGAGTTGAAAGCTGACCTGAAAGATAAGATAACGCTTTTGTCGGGCCATTCGGGTGTTGGTAAGTCTACGATTATTAATAAGTTAGTGCCCGGCGTGAATTTGCGCACCGGCGATATTTCCGAATATCACAACAAGGGAATGCATACGACCACCTTCTCTGAAATGATTCCCCTGCCCGATGGGGGCTACCTGATTGATACCCCGGGTATCAAAGGATTCGGCACGATCGAGATGGAGACGGCGGAGATTTTCCATTATTTCCCCGAAATATTCAAGTTTGCCGAAGATTGCAAGTTCAACAATTGCTCACACCGCCACGAACCCGGCTGTGCCGTATTGCAGGCGCTTGAAGATCATTACATCAGCGAATCACGCTACAAGAGTTACCTCAGTATCCTCGAAGATAAGGAGGAAAATAAGTACCGCGAAGAATATTAAACGGCCGGAAGGCTCATTCCGGTGATTTTGCGGTACAGGTCGAGTGCATATATATCGGTCATCCCTGATATATAGTCGAGTACGCATTGTATTTTGCCATACGTGGTAGGCGCATTGGTGTCGTACTGCTCCGGGATGCGTTGCAGCAGAAGCTTGCTGTAGGCATGGTTTTGGTTCATTACGGCTTCTGTCAGGCTGTCGATCAGATGGCTGAAGATATGGTAACCTGCCAATTCGATGTCGAGCACTTCTTTGGCGCGGTAAATCTTTTTATAAGCAGTCTTTGAGCAGGTGGCATACGCTTCTTTTGCTTTCGTGCCGATCTGTTCGATCAGCGGGGTGTTATATGTCCCGTCAAGTATTCCTTCCTCATTTTCAAGAAAGACGCGTGAGCATTCATCTACCAGCAGGCCGATGATGCAGGAGCGGAGATAGGCGATCTGTTCGTTCGTGTCGTCTACCATTTTCATTACGCGGATGATACGGTCGAGCCTGTCCCCTTCGAAGAAATTCAATAAAAGCTTGATGGCTTCTTCGGTAGTCAGGATATGCAGTTTACAGGCATCTTCTATGTCCATGACCTGGTAACAGATGTCGTCGGCTGCTTCAACGAGGTAAACTAATGGGTAACGCACGAATTTGTTGGTATCTTCCGGATTCTTGTTTATACCTAGTTCTGTTGCGATGCGCAAGTAAGCTTCTTCTTCCGACTGGAAGAATCCGAATTTTCCTTTCTTCCCTGAATATACTGAGGAATAGGGGTATTTGATGATGGAAGCCAAGGTGCTGTATGTTAATGCAAAACCGCCTTTACGTCGGCCGATAAACTGATGTGTCAGCAGGCGCATGGCGTTGGCGTTTCCTTCGAAATGCAGGAAGTCTTCCCATCGTCCGCCTTCCGAGCGTACTTTGTCTTCCAGAGAATGACCGTTTCCTTCATTAAAATAGGCGGAGATAGCGCGTTCGCCCGAATGCCCGAAAGGAGGGTTTCCCATATCATGTGCCAGGCAGGCTGCCGAGACGATGGAATCCAGTTCCGGGAAGTTGATACTCCCGTCGGGGTATTTTTGTATCAGTCCTTTGGCTATATTATTACCTAATGAACGGCCTACGCAGGATACTTCCAGGCTGTGTGTCAGACGGTTGTGTACGAATATGCTTCCCGGCAGGGGAAATACCTGTGTTTTATTCTGAAGCCGGCGGAAAGGGGACGAGAATATCAAACGGTCGTAATCCCTTTGAAAGTCCGTACGTTCATGTTTGCGTTCATGATACTCTTCCATTCCGAAGCGTTTGCCTGAAAGTAATTGGGTCCAGTTCACAGTTCTATTGAATATATGTCTTTCCACAAAGGTAGGTATTTTGAATATAATAGAAAGATTAAGGTCCCAAATAAATATATAATAACGTAGTTCTGCCAGAACTTGTATAACCTTATATC
>JAJPZM010000346.1 GCA_021204335.1 Parabacteroides sp.
CGGGACGATCATACAGGGGCACCTGTCTTGGGATTGCGGCCAGGCCTTCCTGCCTGTTGCCAACGGGAGAAAGTGCCGAAGCCCTGCAATACGACAGGTTCTCCTTCTTCTAATGCATCGCCGAGAGTTTCTTCAAAGGCTTCCAGATATTGTTTTGAGGCAGTGCGGGTGATGTTTAACTTGACTGCCAACTCGTTGATTAGGTCATTTTTGTTCATGAAGTTATATGATATTATTGAATGAATAGTGATTTAAAAGTCGAAGGATATGCGTATAGGGTAGGTGCCATCGAGTTCTCTGGTAGAACCGTCTTTGAAAAAGACAACCTGAGGACGACTTTTGGGGATCCCCAAGATATTCCCCTCAGAACTATAATAGTATTCATCTTCCCACGCTTTTCCACCGGCTTTTAGCAAGTAAGGATTCAGCATGTTTTTCATAGTTATTCCGCTACCACTCGTTGATCCACTACGGAAATATCGTAGTTCATTAGTTTTCGGTAGATACCAACTACAACCGGAAGGAGCTTTGGGTGAGTAGTTACTTACTGCACTTCCACGACGATCCATTACAGTAGGCTCGGTAAGAGTGACACCAAATACAGTTTTAGCAGAAGTTGTATTCTTGGCTATAACCGTTCCGTGAGTTCCGAATTGGCCGACAGTTGCTACCACTCCGATACAATTCTCCTTATCCGGGGCATCGGTCGTCGTGCTACCGGGATAAAAGGCCAGTGTACCGCCATCTTTCCCATAGGCGAAATCGCCGACCCGGACAGTTCCTTCTACCTTATTACCCAAGGTAAATTTCTTATAACTCCCGGCGTTTACAGTCGAATTGTCCGTATAATTGAAGGCATTACATATAGCGGCCTTAAACTGCAAACCTGTACCGGGCTTTACCACTCTCCGATAAGTCTTGCCGGAGATATTATAAAAGGTAACAGAGGTGGAACTTAGCGAAAAAGATGCTGTTATCGACAGGGACGAGGGAGTATAAAGAGGAAAATTCCCTCCGTTGGCACTCATTGTCCCCTCCAGTTTATCCGGCAAAACTACCTCTACCATTGCCAACGCATGTTTAAAGGCGAAAGACAACTTATCTCCTGACGGTGATACGCTGCCGGAAGTAGATACCAGTAGTTTGCAGTAAGTCATATAATTAGCCTGGTTGCCCTGATCCGGGTTATTGTTCAGACGCGATTCAAAGTCGTTTTGTATGGCGGCAAGGCTGGTTTTGCCGCTCATGCCGCTCTCGTAAGGATAATAAGCGAAATAGGTCGTCCCGCTTTCATGAAAGATTTCGGGGCCTGACCAGGTGCTTCCGTTGCTGGTGGTAAACCGGAGATTGTTACAGACAAGGCTACCGCCCTTTACGCCGAATACACCGATTGCATCGCCGTTGCCAAAGGAAATGGTCGTGCCGCTTTCCGAAGCGCGTGTCCCCGTTTCCATATCAGTAAAATCCTGTACGGAAGCAGTCAGGGAGAGATGCCGGCTGTTCCCGTCGCCGGGTGTCACTCTTCCTGCGGAGATTATGTCCTCTTTCCCGCAACCGGAGAATAGCGTCAGCATGCCCGCCATAAGTAATCCGGTGGATAGATGTTTTTTTATTTTCATAATTATGTTCGTTTTAAGTACGGCTACCTGTTAAATTTGTATTACTACCATCTCCCCATGTTGCGCTCGAACCGGATGATACCGACAACGGCGAAGCATCCATCGTTACCCGCGCATCCGTTTGGTTCTTGCCGCTGATTGTGATGTTGACGGTATATTTCGTATTCCTTTTTATATTGTAATCGTTCGTATTGTTGCCACCCAGGTAGAAGCGGTAGGTGGCACCGATACCGCTGAAAGTTCCTTTTATCTCTAAATAAGTGCAGTAATTGCCATTTGATATCGCTGCCGCTATTTTCTCCGTTTCGTAACGGCCGCTGCCTGTGCCGCGACAGTTTTCGGCGACAATCCAGGTGGCGGAAAGGGAAGAGGTTGTCGGATAGTCGAGATAGGTGCCGCTTGCGGCAGGGTACGTCCCGCTCTCTGTTGTTGCTACCTTCAAGACGTTCGGGATGTTTTTTTAGCTGCATACTCGAAATACTTAGTTTTCCGCCCGTAGAATTGGTTACCGTCACATCCACCTGGGCCAGGGCGCGGGTAAGTTCCACTTCATCGGTTATTTCAGGCGGGGCAGGCTTGCCGGCCCAGGTTCCGTACATTGGTACGTAACTCATAGCGGCCCAGCTCTCAGTGCGGCTGATTGTTTTACCTTCTACCGCATTGGTGGTAAAGGAGCTTAAAGCGTCTCCGGTATTGAAAAAAGCGGCGTTTCCTGTATTTGCAAAGAAGTAAAGCTTGCTTGTTTCATTCTTCAATTTAATACGGATCGCTTTGTTTGCGTCGGGAACCACCTGAGCGGGAGCGACCAGGGCGGTCGTTCCTTCTGCGTTCAGTTGCACAACCCATACATCGTTGATCGTTGACTGATCGATAGCACGTGTTTCCACCGAAACCGGCGTTCCCGTTTCCAACCGAAAGGTGCATTCGATAATTTCTCCCGGCCCTTTTCCCTGCTCCGGCATACTGCCGGTGCAGCCTGTAAACAGGCTGGTCAGCAAGCTTAGCAGGCAAATGCCGGTGGAAGATTGAAAGTTTCGTTTCATATTTCGTTTCCTTTTTATTATATGCCCTTGCGGCATGCCGGAAACGGACTGTTTTTGCGCCAACGACCTGCGCCGTTCGGTGCATGCGGCATGCGTGCTCCGACGCAGACGGCATGTGTCGTTCGACGCAGGTTGCATGCGCGGCTCGGTGCAGACACCATGCACCGATCGGCGCAGGCTTCCTGCACAAAACGTCATTCGATGACCGGACGGTCGTCGTCTCCGGCGCTGTTCACTACCAGAGGTAATGGATAGACTAGTGTGCGCATCTCTTTCAGAAGCGTACTGGCCGAACTGAACCAGGTTTCGACTACCAACTGGTATTCGCCGTCGGCCAGGTTGGACGGCAAGGTGAACATCAGGCGGCTGGGGTCGTTGATACCTAGCTGTGTGAAGCGGGCGACAACCGACTGGTCGGCCGCCTTTACCAGCTTTACTGTGCCCAGCCCTGTGTCGTCAGCACTGACAGAGCGGATTTTTGTGCCTGTCACGTCGAGCATGCCGCCCGGTGTGATCGTGCCGTCGGTTTTGCCGGTGGCCACGTCAAGCACCAGAGAGATTCGGGCACCACCCATACGGCGGACGGTACCGGAGAACTTCAGTTCAACCTTCGCCACTTCCGCACGCATAAGCTGCGCCGGGGTGATGTTGATCGCACATTTATTTACGTTGGGATCGATCAGCCCGCTATCGCCAGTGAAAACACCGGGGATAGAGGGGGCGTATTGCGCCGTACCGGTCACCACCGTATTTCCGTCGCAAACCAGTTGGCGGATCTTCTCGTCAATCAGGTTACTGATATTTTTTATGGTGTCGATACGATATTCCGTACGTTCGGCGGCTATCGAATTGGCGATATCATCAATCGTCATCGACTTTTTCGTGCGCACCGAAGCAACGTAATCTTCTTTGACATCTTTGGTCATCACATTCTCTACGAGATCGAACGACCATACATAATTTGTTTTTATGTCTGCCATGTTATTATGATTTTAATGATTAAAAGAAACATCCGGAGACCCCGGATGCATTGTTATTATTCCGTTTCCAGCATGTCAAAGAGCGTTGGTTATTACTTTTACAGCTCTTCGGCATGCCGGAAACGAAACGTCCCGCCGGTTCCTAATCAAAGGGGTGGGCGGGACGGAAACTATTATGATAAAAATTTACTAACTATTGATCTCTTTAATTATCCGATGAATAACTGGAAGCATCATTGGAATATCTTCTTTCAATGTTTTGTACACTACTTCCACATCCATTTCAAAGTAATGATGTGCTATTTTGTCACGCATCTTCATTACTCCACTCCAGTAGATTTCAGGATATCTGACGAGTAATTCTCCTTTTGTGATTTTATCCAAACCTTTCACAGCTTCACCCAATGCAATCAAATTCATACAGATAGCATCCAGATGCAGCATTCCGTCAGGTGAAGATAAAAAATCGTCGGGAGTATTAGCTATGGCAGCCCGTTCAGTAATCATCTTTAATGCACTTTCGACATTTACCAGGCAATCAAGAGCCAAATCTTTGTCATACATAAAGTCCTTCTTTTAAGATTCTTTGTTTAAGCCGGCTGTTCATGTGTTCACGTATCCTTATTAAATCGACGGAACAACCTAATAGTTCCTCTAATTCGTTCTGAATACGTTCCAATGTGAGGAGTGAAGGCGGTTCACTTTCATAGCAGATATCAACATCACTTTGGTCGGTCTGTTCACCACGTGCCACAGAACCAAATATGCCGATACGTCTAAACCCGTATTTAGCGGCAGATTGTGCCTTAAATACACGAAGAAGTTCTAATATTTCGGCTGTTGATTTCATTCGATTACTGTTTTAATTCACCTTTTATTCCTAACAAAGATAAAAATAGTTTTCAATAAAGCATATCACAGACTAATAAAAATATCCTCTATGACCTTTTACTTCGTATTTATCGTAGTTTCCGTTTCCAGCATGTCAAAGAGCGTTGGTTTATTACTTTCAACTTCTTCGGCATGCTGGAAACGAAACGTCCCGCCGACTCCTTTGATTCGGAAACGGCGGGACGGAAATAATGATAAAACTTAGAGTAATTCATACGCATTAAGAACTGATGTCCCACCTATCTGTTCCGATTTATAAGAAGCCATTGCCATTGCCTGATCCTTGTCTGCCGATAAATAGAAACCCTTACCGAAATCTTTATTAGGTTTAGATTTCTGCAAATCTATTTTATCGATATTTACTGTCGTGCCATGGTAAAGTATCATACGATAGCCCCTCCAAAGCGACGACAATAGGCTGTAATATCCTCTACAACATCTTCAAAACGTTGTGTATGAGCAATTCCATAATGCTTATCGATAAAATCAATTACTTTGTAACGTTCCAGATAACGATACGCTTGACCAGGTGTTAGCGAATGACTTTTTGCAAACTCACTAATAAAGGCAACCATATATTCCACTTTATCTTTTATACTAAAATCCATATTCATCTCTGTTAATGAATTAATCATAGCAAAGATAATCATTATTTCCATTTCCAGCATGTCAAAGAGCGTTGGTTTAGTTGTTTATTTGTGACTGCCAAGGGAACATTCAACCCCGGACAGGCGATTACAAAAACGACAGATTACAAATTAGCTGAAACGGGTAATACTATAAATTCCGTCTATTATGACACAAGCTTAATTTTGTCTATATCCTTACTTTATGTCACTTACACAGAGAATATTAGCACGCTTATCTCCTTTGCCAAAATCACCCCATTTAAAATTGGTGTAGGAACATTTAAACAATCGTGCTGTACTGGCAGTAGTATTATCAGCAGCCTAAGTCCATGTATCCTGCCCAATATTCCACTTAGCTATATATTCTATCTCACTGGATGTAGGCATCCGCCATTTTCCTCTTGGTATACCACCGCGAGTAAATTCACTATTGCATATTCTCACTGCATCAGCATAATTATAGTTACCGCCACTTCCATCCTCAAAGCGATCGTCTTTAACGGGGTTTCCCACATAATAAGCCTTTGTGGCACTCTCATACATAATTCTTCCTGCCTCCCATGAACGCGTCGTAGGAAAGCCGGATAAATCTCCTACATCACGAATACAGAATAAGCGTGCATTTGCTGTTTTGGCAATAATCCTCTCTTCTCCTAGTGCACCGGCATAGGCATAAGCATTAGCACCGCTTGTCTCATACGTCCAATAAGTGGAGCCAGTAGAAATTGCAGGGTATTTGAATTGATATATAAGTTGCATTTCACGCTTGCTGGGCAATCTCCATTCCCTATCCCCATAGTAGGGTCCGTCAGAGTATTTAACCCTACATATCTCCATTGCTTCATCCCAAGTGTACCAACCGTCCCCATAGGCACTGGTATAATCCATTCTTTGGTATCCTACATAATAGGATTTGGTAGGACTTTCATAGATAACACCACCATAAGCATACGGATATGTCCCCGATACCTCTTCCTCTAAATTCGCGCTTACCGACCCTGTATCCCATAATTTCACACTCAGTGTTACCTTTGTTTTATTCTCGATATCCAGCGTGTAGGCTACCGTTTTGTTCATTCCCCAGACAGGAGAAGCGGGCAAAGCGACGGTTGTAACGGGCTGTTCTATGCCACCTTCGGAGAAGGTCAGGCTGACGCTTTCAGCATTTGAAGGCAACAGGAAGAATTCACCGAGATCGGTCAAAGTATTGGCCGGGACAGCGACCGTTGCTGTTTTGTAAAAATTCTGATTTCCGGATAATGAAGTCCAGGAATAACCGCTTGTGTTGAATTTTATATCTCCGTAATGAGATCCGGAATTCACTTGTATTTTGGTGACGGAAATTGCACTTGTGCTCTTGACTTTGAAAAGAACATGCGTCAGTACGTGTCCCATCGTAAAGGAGAGTTCGCTTCCTTTCGTCCGGTTTATCAAAGGGGTAGCGAAAAGCAGGTCGGTCTGTTTGGTTGCATCGACAGGCGGCTCATACCGGAATGAGGGGTAGCCGGTTGCATCGCTACTGTTGTAGCCATAGGTTCTCAACTGCGATCCGACCTTTTCCGCATGCGGCGCATAAGCAAAGAAACTCAGTTTGTCGCCCTCTGTGTTCGGCCAGTATTTCACCGGGGTGTACGTCCAGGTATCACTCGTTTTATTGACCGGCTGGTTGTACATGAAATTGGATTTCGAGGTTGATTCCGACCAGTTGCTTTGACCTGTATAGCAGGCAAAGACGCCCATCGAGGACAGGTTGTTATCATCAATCACGCTCGCCCGCGTCGCATCCTCACCACCCGTATGGGCGGTGAAGACGACGGGTTGCTGCCCTGCTGTATCGTCGCCTGCTTCACGCTCGCAACCGGTGGCGAGGGGAAGCAGGATGGATAATATGAGAAGGTATTTCGGCATGGTGGCGTTAGTTTTTAGTCAGGATGATGCTGTTGTTGATTGCAGAACCAGCTTTCCAACCGCTCAACGTAACAGAAGACGGAAGAGAGGATGTTGAAAATTTCAAGTCGATCTGGTCACCACTTTTGAATTTATCGGTTGTCGCAGTCAGACTCCATGTTCCGCTTCCACTACCTGTTATATTCACTACAAAGTAGTTACAATTCGGATTGTTTGCCTTTGCGGTGTTTAGAGTTGTTATGGCTGTTCCTACATAGGATGCATTTGCAGTCGCTACATCGATAGACGGAATATAAACCTGGTCTGCGGTAGCCCAGTCGGTTACCGTAGCTGTTACTTTTACTTCTTCCAGACCGATAGTCAGGATATATTCGTAAGCCTTTGAACGTTTCAATGTTTTATTGGGTAATGAAATTGTTGCGCTGGTAGATGTTACCGAATGTCCTGCACTCAGTTTGCTATCCACTGTTACGATATCGTAGTCCACTTGTACACGTACATCTTTTTCAGAAGCAATGCCACTGCCTGCATCGCTAAGGCTCAGATCATCTTTCGGGGGAATCAGGAATAAATACTGGTTGTCTGTAAACAATTTGGTCAGGCTTCCGGCCTGAGTCACCTCAATACTCGACTTCGTATAGCCACCTGCACTTGCTGCTGTAAGCTTCATTACATTGTTTATGGAATAAGCTGCACTTTGTTTGGTTGGAGTAGTTGTGGTATAATCCCATGTGCCTGCACTCCAATCGTAAACCGCCGTACTGTAGAATTTAGAGTCGTTGTTTGCACCCGCCGCATTTTTATCGGAGCCATTATCAGCTGTGCCCAGGATACGCATTCCGGTTATAAAAACATGGGTCTCGCCGGTAGATGAGATACTCGTATCCAGTTTCGCTTTAAACTCCACACGCGACAACAGATGCGCCAAGGTAAAGTCGACTGTTGTTGTCTGCTTTTGCTTATCTTTCTGATAACCGGCTACCAGGTCGACCATGTTTGTCGGGTTTGTATTCAGCGTAAACGTGATAGTCGGTTTCGCCGTCGCTGAATTTGCAGGAAGCTTGATGCCATAGCTTTCACTGCCATTTGTTTGTGTCGCACTGTATGGCGCATAAGCAAAGAACGAGATTTTATCGTTTTCTTTATTCGGCCAATATTTAACCGGAGTGTACTTCCAGGCCGTACTTTCATATTTCACCTGCTGGTTCCACATAAAGTTCGGGGTGAAACTACCGGTAGCACTCCATACTGTCTGACCTGTGTAATAAGCCAGAATGCCGAAGCCGGTCGTGTTTTTGATACCCGGTCCGGTTGACTCGTTGTTCGTAATGGTTCCTTTCGTCTGTGCTCCGGTATAAATATCGAAGCTGACAGCCGGATTAGCGTCGGGACTGATTTCTGTGATCTCGTTTTGTGAACAGCCGGCCATCACTATCAGGGCGGCGGTTGCCAGTAGATGATAAGTTTTCATATCTGTGAAATTTTAATATTAGTAATTCGTTATTATTTATTATAATGGTATTTCGCTTTCTTCGGGGTCGCCCCATTCGTCGACGATCACGTCGAAACCGGAATCGGGCACCCCTTCCGGCTTCACATCGGGCAGCTTCTTCGCCGTCAGACGGATGCGGATCAATATCTCTCCGTTTTCCTGCAAGATGTATTCAGGTTCGGCCTCGAAGGTTTCTTTCGTCCGCGTCTTTCCATCGGCAAGCAGTGTTTCGAGGGTCAGCAGATGCGGCAGGTTCCGGTCGAAGCCGAATACGTTGCAACTGCCGGAGATCGTTCCGTCGAAAGGAGAACCCGGAGCGAACTCCATCTTGTCGAAAGTAAATTGTTGTGTCACTTTCTCTTCCGAAAGTTGTCCGGTTCCGGGATAAACGCCTTCACAGACGTTACCGATCAGTCCTACTGCTGAGCGGAGATTATTCATGTCCGGCACGTAGATTTCTACCAGCACTTTCTTTGTCAACTTGCCCGGCATCAGGCGAATCACGTAGGGATCGGCTGACGATTTGCAACCAGGGTTTTCATTCTTATTCTTGTAATTACCAAGCATATCCTCGGTCACCTCGAAGTATTCCAGTGTATCGGATGCCAACTCTTCGGGAGCATCTATGATAACACGTGTTTCCACTTTCATTTCCATATCCATGCGGGTATCCACCTGCTTTGCCTCTGCCCGGAAATTGTAGAAGTTGTTGCCGTAGAAGCTGATGCTGCCGAAATCGTCTTGCGAGCGGTTGAATACCAATACCCGGTAGTTGCCTTCACGCAGGCGGACGGTTGTCTGTTCGCGGTTTCCCATCAGTACTTTCATCGGAGTATTGCCGTCGACAGGATAAAACATGGTGGTAGCTCCATAACCGCTTTCGCTGAGACCCGAACGGCTCCAATCGACCTCTACGTTTATTTCCGCTTCCTCGAAATAGGTCAGTTCGCGACGTTCGCAGGAAGAGAAGAATGGACAGAAGAACAAAAGAACATATCTCATCTTACCTCTCCTTTCTTTATTTTACGCCCCAGTAGCCAGACGAGCGACACTTTGATTTTTGTCGGGCCGAGCCAGGTATAGTTGCCATCGTTTTGCCAATGCAGGGTCTGGTAATTGTCGCGGGTATGGTAATGGCGGTAGCCGGTGCGCAGTACGCCGACACCGAGCGTATATTCCAGCCGCAGGTTGCGGGCGATGTTATGGGTATATCCGTAGCTGATGCCTGATGCGATAAAGAACTCACCCTGGCAGCCTTCGCGCTTCCATTGCAGGTCGTATTTGCCGCCGCCGGCGTAGAAGCCCAGGAAATGGCCAGTCAGGACGGGGCGTTTCGTACGGTTCCCCAACCAGTAGCGGCCTTCGAGACCGCCGGCAAGGATTTGCAGGCAGTATTTGTCGCCTTTGAAGAGCCACCAGGGGAACATATATTCGCCGTTCACCGACCAGCGGTTGCCCAGCGGCAGTTCGATCTCTAGATTCGGCATCATCGCGGCATCGAACAACAAGTTCGTTTTCAGAGCCAGGAAAGGCTTTTTCACCGGTTGCTGCATAGAGGTAACGACCGGAATCGTCTCTTCCTCTTCCTGTGAAAAGCAAGGAAGATAGGAAGCGGTCAGCAGCAGGCTGGCAGAGAGAAATCGCTTGATATGTTTTTCCAGCGTTTTTAACATATTATACTAGTGTTTTCGGGGCGTTACTTACCAAGTAACGGCAAATAAGCAATCCCTTCGGAGCAGAAAAGCGTTTTTCTCCGAGCAATTTTGAGGTAAAAAATGGGACTGTCCAAAAAGTGGATAGCCCCTTTAGCTATTGTTTATTTCGGTAAAA
>JAJPZM010000032.1 GCA_021204335.1 Parabacteroides sp.
GAAATACGATATAAATGTATTATTATTATGGATAAGTATATAATTGGAGAAAATGCTGGAAAAGTGTGGCATCTGCTGAATCGCGGTTCTCAACGTAGATGGGAATTTTCTGAAATAAAAGAAGTTACGGGGTTAAATGATGCAGAGTAGGGTTCAGCTATTGGATGGTTGGCTCGTGAAGATAAGATTCAGTTCGAACTTGAACATCATAACAGTAAAGATGAAAAAGCGTATTTGTATCTTATGCTAAATGTTTACATAGGATAAATGCCAATTAAATCGCATACGTGTCGGCTATAGTTTTATTTAATCAGCAAATATTTATTGATACCTTGTGTTTGCGAGTAATTTCTATGAATGCGGTACATTACTACCATTTGTTTTTTCTTATTTTTGAAGATAAGGCTTCGAAGAAACTGTTATGACAAATGTCAGAAATTGACGTGTTCATAGTATTATTGTATTCGTGTATGTATAGGAAATTTGGTTACCACTTTTTCTGCGGTCTATCTCTTTGGAGATTTCGTAGCTGGCTATTTTATTCGAATTTTAAAAGTTTGGCTTTTTATAGTCAATCTGTATTTTCCGGTGTACTTTTGAAAAAGAAAAAGTGCACCTTGTTTAGTCGTATACTTATGTTGTGGAGATAGGAGAAACCGACTGTCCTTTCAAGTATTTCGCCAGTCGGTTTTGTCCATGGTCAGGCGTGTATCTGCCAGCCGTGGAATGGTTGCAGTGTCACGGCGAATGAATGGTCGGGATTTCCATGATAGAGAAGCCCGCCGACAATCCCCGTCCTGCCATCGGGATAACGCTGGCTGAATCCGAACGAATAGGGGGCGCTGTCATAATAGAGTTCGATCTCGCACGGACAACGTTCATTCTGTTCCCATGTTTTTAAGCGGTCCAGGCAAAACTTGAGTGACGTATCGCCTATGGATTCCGCATACTTTATTACCTTGTCGTAGTGTTCCCGGTTACATACTATTTTCATAATGGATTTGTTTATATCAGGTTTATAATTTCGTTGAGGGGTCGGGCGAATGAAAGAAACACGCGATTCAGGTCTTTCGTCACATCGCTGACTGTTTGTATCCCTTCCCCGTTCCTTTCGACCAATAAATAGAGTGGGGTGACATCGTTTTTATGGGAGAAAAAGCGTATGCCTTGTATAATATACGGACTATGCGTGCCGATAACAAGATGGATACCGGCTTTCGCATACTGTACGAGCAGTTCCGCTATGCGTACCTGCCATGCGGGATGTTGGAAATTTTCGGGTCCGTCCCAAATCACGATGCTTTTTTCCCGGATTGTTCCTGTCCTGACCAATGTCTGGGAGTGTTTAGGGGCTCTGGTTCCCCGGTCTTCCGTGTCCGGCGTGTTCCCTCCGGCCGTTCCAGCGTCAAGTGTGAGACCGATGAAATCCGGGAGCCCTTTCATTGGCGGCCCGGTAAAATTTCTTTCTCCGCTGCTTTAGGCGTTTCTTCCTCATGTAACCATTCAGGAACGATCCATACAACATTTCCGGAAAGCCGTCCTTCATTTATTTCGTGGCTTAGGCGGTTGAATTCCTGCATCAGGAGACTGTTTTTCCCGCTCCGGTTATCTCCCGCTATCAGGGTCAAAACTGCCGGTTCTATATAATATTCTTTATTTTCATTCCGTCCGTCTGTTTGAACATTTAACTTTTCTGCTATCTTTCGTATGGCAGTGAATACCCCGCTGTAATCCCTTTTTTATTATTTACGCTTAAGGATTTTACAGAGGCGAGCGTACAATGCCTGTGGATGTTGTGTATGGTTTTGGGGTGCAGCTTGATGCCGCACCTCGCTGCCATTTCCATAATCCATTCCGGGTGGATATGCTCGCCCGATTTGAATGTTTCCACCGTTTTCCGGTAGTCTTCCTCATGTTTTTGTTCCAGTCTTTCTTTTTCTTGCCGACGCTTTTGTTCATAATTCCGTCGGCGTATTTCCTCTTCTTCTTTCCGCAACCGGATGATTTTCTCCCTCTGTTCAAGCGATATTTCCAGTTGTTCTCTAGTGCCCGTATGCCTGAAAAGTTCCAGGATGATGTAGCCCGGATAGAATTTTTCATCTTCCAGCACTGTTTCCATGAAATTATGGGATAGCTCTTCCAGGTTGTCCAGCAGGCTTTCATTCCGGACGGAACTTTCCGCCCGTACTGCCTCAAGAAAGTACACGCCTTTTATACACAGCACAAGTTCCACATTCTGGTTTCCGCAGGTGTCGGACCGGCGTTTTCCCAGGAATACATGTTCCCGTACCTGTTCCAGTTCGGTCATGCGGTAACGGATGGAGTTCCCATCCGCATTATAAACAATCACTTTTTGTTTCATTGTCATTCTGTAATTATAAGATTGATGTAAAAGACAGGGGAACTCCCGGTATATGGGGTTCCCGCCCTGTCCGGTCAGTTTATTTTTACCCGGTTCATCAGCTGCCCTGAAATCTCATGCAGCTCCCGGCAGCGTTCGGGCTGTTGCCCCCCCGTGCGAAAGCCGTGATTCCCTGGGCTAGTTTCCACAGCGTGGCCCCGCCGGTCACCCCGTCTTCGGGATTGTTGTTCATCAGCAGCTTTTCCACCTCGCGCCCCTCGTTTTTCAACAATGCACCTTTCTGTACCAGCCCCTTTATTTCCTTGTCGAAATCCACGTCTATTTCCGATGCTCCCTGTATCTCGATGGCTTTCTGCATGATGGTATCCCGATCATACAGTCCTCGTGTCAGGTCGCAAACTGCCGATACGGTCGTTTGCGTGTCCAGTTCATAGGTCTTCCATGAGAGTGCCAGCGAATCGGGCAGTCTTGCGCCCAGATGCACTTGCCTCATGACCGATTCCCTTACCACACCGTTCAGGCAGGCCCCGTTGAGTAGGAACGACCGCATGTCCACCGATCCGTTTCCATAATCCGAAGTCGAGAACCGTGCTCCGGCAAAGATGATGACCGTCCCGTTTTTGTGGGTGGGTATCTCTATGGGCGAGGGAAGTATGGTCTCGCACCATACTTTCGTGTCGTTCATGTAGGCATCCGAAACGACCGCTCCCTGTCTGCCGGCCTCCCGTATGAATGCGGTGAGGATTTCGACCGAATTGAGCCTGCGGTAAGAGTCGGAAAGTACCCCCCCCCTGACTTCCATGCCTACGGCCCGGATGAGTACGCGGGTACGTTCCGTCCAGTTGGAATGTTCATTGAGTATTGTGGCGCACAGTTGTTTCTGCCATGTGTCCCCAGCGGACAATTCCCTGAGGTATTTGGCCGGTACACCCATTTTTTTCGGAAATCTGGCTGATGGCGTTGCCGTGGAGGTTGAAGTCCCCCTCCGGCATCGCCATCTGTACCCGGTCTGCCGCATGGAATGAGATGACCGGTTTCCTTCCGCTGTTACGCCGTCCCGTTCCGATGGGCGCAATGAAATCCTGTGCGGCTTTTCCTTCCTCCAGCAACCGTGTGATGGTTCCCATCACGTCCCGTTGTTTTCCTTCAATCATTTTCTGTACCTTGTTTATCATGACCTGGTTTAGTCCCTGCTGCTTTTCTACTGCCGGTGCAGCTGCCGGCATTACTGTAACTTCCATATTATTATTTTTTAGATGAATGATTTTTTATCAGTCCCTTTTGCCTTTCCGTCCATATCCGTCCTTAATGCTCTCCGGTATCGGGCAAAATCCTCCCGGGTGTAGCCGTTCCAGGGATACAAACCGTAATATTCCGGTACGGGCCGCCTTTCGGTTGCCGGCTTGTGCCTGCTGGTTTCCTTATGGTGGCGGATGATGTGCCGCACGAAACGGTAACATTTATACAGGTCGTCCAGAACGGTATATTCGTGGTTGGTGTGCGGTTCATAATATCCGCAGGAAATATTGACGCAGGATACGCTGAGTCCCTTTCTTTTCAGGGCATATACATCCGTATGTTTTCCTGTTGTCACTTCATAGCCGTATTTCTCCGGGGTGATTCCGGCCAGAAATTTGTCGGAACACAGTTCCTGCCCGGCAACGCGGGTGACCAGGTCTCCGTTTCCTTTCCGGTCACACTGGAGGACGAAACGGCAGTCGGTGAAGAACGCCATGTCCGCCGAATTGCTTCCGATACAACCGGTCTCTTCCCTGACGAAGAACGCACACTTCATGACCTTGAAATCCTCCAGGCATTTCAGGCATATCCATATGCCGTTCTTGTCATCTGCGCCGATTCCGGTTATCCGTTTTTTCCGTTGGTCGTATCCGACGACAAACGAGCCGTCCACGATGTGGGCGGAGTAGGTTCCGCTTTTCCGGTGGTGGACCTCGTCCGTGTGGGCTATGATACAAGGATAGGTCTTCGCATTTCCCTTTGTGGCGTAAATGTTTCCTGTCTTGTCCCGGGTGAACCTGACACCCATCCTTTCCAGTTCCGTCCTGATCAGGCGCATCATGGATTTCTCATTGCCCGAGGGGGAAGCTGTGTTGTATAGTGCGATCAGTCGTTCCATATCATGCGTTGTATAGTTTGTTGACCTGGAGAAACGTGCGCATGGGAGGGATCGGCCTTCTTTTCTTGAAGAGCAGGGAGGGGTAGTTTTTCCCCTGGTATTCCACCGTGCTTCCCTTTATCACTTTTCCGAAGATGGTGTTGCTGTAAATCTTTTGCTGGCAGGAGGAGCAGAATACATTGTCACCGGCATAGTGTGCCGTTCCGCAACAGGGGCATACCTCCCTTTCCGGGGTGGCCGTTCCGTCTGTGCTCCGGCAGGTGGCGATGTTTCCTTCCGTCTCTATGTTTCTTAGCTGCATTTTGCCATCCAGCAGGCATATGCAAAAGAATGTGTCCATATACGGGGCTCCCCTCTTGTGCCATTTATAAGTCGGGACTTCGACGGCAAGCTTTAAAGAATAGGCCGTTCCGGTTTTAATACCGGCATCCGGCATGTCATTCAATGCGACCAATTCCTTCGTATGGTTGAAGTCATTGTATTGTTTCCGGAATATGATGCCTAGTGCGCCGGCCTCCTTCCGCATCATTTCCAGCACGAAAGCATGGGAATAATAGACACGGTCCATTAGGGAAAGCATGGTGTTCGCCAGATTTCCCGACAGGCTTCGGACGTCCTGCCAGATGACTGCCCGTCCGAGTACGTTGTTGCTCTCATCCCGTGCTACCAGTATTCTGGCTCCCGCAAAATTGGCGTAGAAATCAGCGGCATTACGCGCCTGTTTTTCGTACCGCATGCAGGAGTTGTGCAGGTTCGATTCGTTGGTGTCGGCTATCGGGCTGTAGTTTTCCTCCTTGTATGCTTCATAGAAATTCTGTATACCTTCGTACAGTTTGACCGTGACCTTGCTATCCACACAAATGGCACTGCTGAAGTAGGCAAGTTCCGGTTCGGAATATTCCCGCAGTTTTTTGAATATCCCGACGAACGTGGAGGGTTCGAGGTCCTCCCTGTTTTCGGGGAACCATGGAGCCTGCGGATTGTTTCGGTCGGGGAAATTCTTGTTTCCCAGGTCCTTGTTGCATGTGGTGAATACGATGCGGATTTTTTGATAGCTGTTGCAGTTCAGGCGCTTGCGCTTGGTTGAAAAAATAGTTGTAGGCTCCACGGATAATATCCGAAATGTCCGCATTCCGTTTCATTTCAGCGAGGATATCCGCCGCGATGGCACTCCCGTTTGCTGCCGCATGGGTCAGGCGGGATTTCAGTTCATTACTTGCATTCAGTTTCATACTCTTATTTTTTATGGGTTAATAAAATGATTGTTACCGGTTGTATGTTGTTATTGCCGTTTGACCGGGTCTGTTGCCTGGAAGCTGTTGCAACCGGTTTTCTTTCAATTCTTTCTTTCGTTCCAGAATCCTGCCCACAGGGAGGTTCCGTGTCTTCCGGTATTCGATCTCGCTCATTTTTTGTACGCTCGGGATTCCCGTTTGTGTGAGGAAGGGATTTACGTACCAGCCGTTTATAAACTTGTCGGGTAACAGGCTGTCATGGTGGATGACTTCGCCCACGCATCCGTGTACGAGCATGTTGCATACGGTCATCAGACAGCAGGTATGGTTGATGTCTTCCCCTATCAGGTAGTTTCCCAGATTCCTGACATGGAATGCCAGCAGCAGCCTCCCGCTCCCGCAGGTGGGGTCATTCATCTGTTTACCTTGGGGTTTCTCCGCCGTTTCAGTACACCGTACCATCAAGTCACAGATATGTACCGGCGTGAAGAACTGGCCCTGTGCCTGCTGTCCTCTTTTGGAAGAGAATGCCATGTAAAGGTCTCCGAATGGGTCGTGCCAGCTTTCGTCATCCCTTAGCCGGCTCTGCATGAGCTGTATCCATTCGGCGGTCATTCCCATAAATGCGGTATTCTGCTGCCGTTTGTATTTCCAGTTTTTCAGGGGTGGGGCTCCGGGGGAGAATCCGTGTATGACGAATGTCAGGAAATCACTGAATACGTTCATTACATCGTATCCGTGTGTGTATGAGAAATCCTGTATCCGCTTTTCCAACGGTCGTATTTCTTTAGGAACTTCGTATTTAGCCATTTCATTCAGGTTTTAAGGGTTTGACTTTTTATAGATGACGAGCGTGTGCCTTTTGTGGTCGGTCCATATTTTTACCGGTGTGTTTCCGAGAAAGGAGAAATGTATCTTTCCTTCAGCTGTATTCCATTCTTCCGCCGTGAGGGATTGCCAGTCCATGCGGTATCCCCAGAGCACCAGCGAACGTTTGTGCAGGCCGTCGAACACTTTTCCTTTCAACATACCGGCCAGTTCTTCGAGTTCACTTTTTGAATAGAGTGTGAAGTTGCCGCACCGGTAGGAACATTCCCTTTTTTCCCGGGTCGGGGATTTTTTCAATCAGGTACTTTCCCCAGTTTTTCATCGTATATTCTCCATACAGGGGGTTGGGTTCGTGGAATATCCATGAACGGACCAACGTGTGGAAATATACCGCCCCGTCCTTGCATCTGCCCCGGCGTCCCCACGTCTGGAAGCGTCTTGCCGTAATTCCGGCAGGGACAAGGCCGGACAGTGGAGCTTGTACCCATGGCCCTCCGTCAGTGTTGTAGCGTACCTTGCCGTTTTCCATGTAGCAGAATGGTGCGTAAGAGGATAGGCAGAGTGTTGCTTCGCCGCCCTTCACCGTTTCGATATGTGCCTGCGGGAAATAATCCCCGTTTTGCGGGAAGTATTCTACCAGGTCACCCTCCCGGGGAACGAGGGCAAGTTCCCTCTCTTTCTGGAAAAGCCGGATCATTTCATTCACCTTGTCCGTTTCCTGACGGGTTATCTTATATTTACCGTCATAGGTGGCGTTCAGGTACTTCAATCTTTCTTCTGTGTAAAGATTACTGTATTTCATACCGCTTCCTGTTTTGGGTGTATAACTCCACTTGTTTTCCCAGCATGTCGCAGAACTTCTGTCCGTTTTCACTTTCACCCCTGAAATAGGCAATCATATCCCAGAGGTTCCGGTTGAAGTAGCCTGTCCATTTCTCGTAATAGTGTTTCCCGTCTACTTGTCCGAATGTTTTCTGGAACAGTTCAAGGGTAAGCCCTTCATCTGCACGGTAGTTGTACTGCCATAGGGATATGGGCAGCAGCTTGTTATAATTCAGTTCCATAGAATATATTTTTTGAGGTTCCTTTTTTCGTAGGTCGTGCACAGCGTATTTCTTCTCTTATCCATGTCCGTGTGTATTCTTGCAGGTAGCCTTTTCTGACCTGTTTCCGATAGGCCTCCCGCACATACAGATAAGCCGGTGACTTTTCATCGATATTGTCCGAATGGTGGAGGGTAAATATGTTGATGCTTTTTGCTATTTCCATCAGATTGTCTGCGACGGAACCAGCCGGTTTTCTTCTGAAAATGTCGAAAACGAGGTAATGTACGCTGTACCGGTATTGCCGATGGTAGTATCCGGTTTCTTCCTCCGGTGAGAAGCCATACATGGCATCGGTTATTTTGCAGCTTGTAAACCGGAAGTACCTTCCTCCTTTGAGCAGGAGAAAAATGAGTGGTAGCAGGAGGTCGGATTCGCAATAACCTCTTATCCACCTGTTATACAGGGATAACCGGGTTTTTCCTTTGGTTATCCGGCATACCGCTTTTCTTTCCATGTGGGAACTGTAACCGTCTGTGGTAACGAGTTCCGCAATTTCTTCGCAAGGCCGTTTCTGTTTTCCGTGTGCCGGGGATTGGTCCAGACTGATTTCTACGGTGTAAAGCATATCCTTCTCATATCCGGAATTGATCTCCGCATAGGCGAATCCATAGGTTCTACCGGAGATAGAGCAAAACCGGTATTCTTCCGGCGTGTGGTTATCGATTACCTGTAAGAGTTGTGACAGCAGGGAATTGGCGGCTTTATCCTGCCACCATTTGTCTTTCGGGTTTTCCAGTATATGGGAAGGCAGCAGGGATATTAATTGCGGGTATTCGGATGTGTCCCGTATGACATCCAGCATCCGGGAGCAAGCTCCAGCTTTGTCTTCCAGCGTAAACATGACTCTGTTTACATCGGTATACAACTTTTCTTGAGTTTTCTTGTTTATAATCATGACTTTCATTTTTTAGTAAGACACCGGGCCTACCGTGGGTAGGCATTTTTATTTCTTGTTGTCTTTGTAGCCTGTTTGCCGGGGATTGCGGCAAGGCTTGGCAAGAAAAAATACCGGAGCGAAGCGAGGATGATTTTTTCTTTGCCAACCAGCCCGAAGGGCCGCCTTGCGCAATCACTCCGGCAAACGGCTATCTTTGCGGCAAGAAATGAAAAGGCGAAGATTAGTTCAGTTACCTCTTGGATGCAATGAATGATGGCAGTTATATACGAAGTAATATCACTTAGATGATTCGTAGTAAAAAAATACAAGAAAGCTTCTTATAGAACATATTGTGTTGAACGAAGTTTAAACAACTTATTCTGTGTTAAAATTTAAGATAGAACATCGATAAACTACATTTGGAACTATAAAGTTTCATAACCGGTCAGGTGATTTTTAATGAATGATAAAGCAAAAGGTGTCATAAAAGAAATAGGTTTAATGAGTCTATCTGTTAATGATTTGCACAATATTATAACTGCACTGCCACCTTTGGCTGAACGATATCGCATTATTATAGAAATTGAACGTTGGTTTGCCATAATATCTAATCGAACAAGGTAAAGCTTACATACAAGTTGCCATCAAACAAGTTAAGTCTAAAATCTTCGACCTTGCTGTTTATGGTAAATTTGTGTTGTAATGTTTTGATAATTAGCTAGTTTTGGGACTGCTTAAACGTTTCGATCCGCAGGTGGAAATCACTTGTGATAATGGGCATGATAAGAAGTTACCACAGTTGGTGCTGGATAAAAGGCTAGTCAGTTATTCCATCGTATTTTATGGGAATATAAAGGATGCTTGCTTTGTTTTTATCAATGACACGGTCATGTGTTGCATACAGTGAATCCCTATAATCCTTCCCGAAATCAAAAACATTGTCCGAATATTTGTTCTCATGAGATTTCCGGGGAATATATATACTGTCTTGCTGTTTATGTGGCGTAAATATTTTTTAGGTCTATACCACCAGAAGTCCGTAACTTTTCATCCTCGGACTTTGAATCTTTGCAGGCCTCTTCGGACTGTTTTTTTTTGAATGACAAACTGATTAACAGAGTGTGGCATCGGGTGATGTTTGGTGTTCTATGTAGATAGGCAGAACCTGACAAAGACTAAATATGTTCGTTCTTCAACAATGTAGCTTGCGGGTTTTTATCTATGTACCTATTATTCATCGTAAAACAGACCGTATATGACTGTTTGTTAAATTAAAATTTCGTCCATCGAAGGTACAAGGTAGGGTGGGTACGCTCTATTACCAGCTTTACCTTCGTCAGGAAAACAGGCCGATTACTACCGACATGTGAATATTTCCCGAGTGGTAGGATGAAACGAAACGTAAACTTGTTTCCGTCCCCAGCAATGAGAGGGGCCTCACCGCCTACCGAAAACGGGCGGAAAGGGAGATGCGGGGATGCCCTGTATAACGAAACGTGCCGTGAACAAGGAACCCATCCGGAGGTTACAGAGGATAGACCTCGCCGACTCACTTTCCTTGGCACTTTCAAAGGACTTTATTTGATATGCCGGTCTGTTAAATGGTTATTTTATAAATATAATAAGACATATGTTAAGTGGTTCGGAATAAGGACCTCCTTCATCTGAGAGGCGATGGGGTACAACAACATTGGGTCCCCTAGTATCTATCTTTCATCGCTGAGCATGGAGGTCATAGCTTCTGTGAATAAAGAAGTGCTTTCCGAGCTATGAAGTGGAGAATATAAAAGTTTTTTCAAAAAACTTTAAAACATAAATTGCAATATTGCAAAATA
>JAJPZM010000011.1 GCA_021204335.1 Parabacteroides sp.
ATTAATAATTGTATTTACTCAATAAATATAACACTCGCAATATTTCTGCCACATTCATAGCAAAAGAAATAGCTCCGCGTCCTTTGAAAGGAGGATTACCATCGAACAGCTCCGGCATAGAGCCAATACAATGAGACGACATCTCATCTTCGTAACCGATCATATAACGTTCAATAAAGCCCAGAGCACTCATTTTATAAATACGAAGATAGGCTTCGAAATAAAAACCTGCCAACCAAGGCCACGCAGTACCCTGATGATAGGCATAGTCTCGCTGAATCTGAGGACCTACATAATTCGGATTATATCCTCCGCTTTTCGGGCTTAACGAACGAAGCCCCTTTGGCGTAAGCAATTCTTTCGTTACAATATCGAGTACACCTTTCTTCTGAGTGACATTCAAAGGTGAATAATCGAATGCTACGGCAAATATCATATTCGGACGGACACTCCAATCCATCATATTACCATCCACATAGTCTAACAAATAACCATATTCGTTCAGGAATGTTTCGACAAACGACTTGCCACTCTTTTCTGCCAAGGCAGACAATTCTTCGTTCAAATTCTCATTTCCGGCTTCACCCAACAGTTCACCGATGAAACGCAAAGCATTATACCATAATGTATTAATTTCTACAATAAATCCGGTCCGCGGAATCACCGGACGTCCACCGACAGTCGAGTTCATCCATGTAACAGCGTTTTCTGTTCCGCGGGCATACAGTAACCCGTTGTCGAGTAATGAGAGATTCGGATGCTTGTTACTACGAATAAAAGCCATGATATCTTCTAACAACGCACCGTATTTCTCACGACATGCATCACGCGACACCATCTTGGCATACTGTTGAATACACCAAACTGCCCAAAGCAATATATCGGGATGCTCCATCTCATAAATCCGGAGTCCGCTTGGTTCATTATTCATAAACGCATAGAGAGCTTTGCGAGCCGTTTCCATCACAAGCTCGAATTTCGGCTGTTCATCGATAGCCAGCGTCAATCCCGGCAAAGAGATAAACATATCGCGGGCACGACACTTGAACCAGGGATAACCGGCCAGGATATAAAATTCGTCATCCTGCTTATTCAAAAATTGATGGGCCGCATTGATCAGACAATGTTTGAATGTGTCACGCGGAGTACGTTCCTCAACCTCATCTTCAAATGTTTTTTTCAATGCACGTATGTTAGTCACAGATGATACACCGCCGGAGAACACTATACTTTCCCCTTTCTTTATATCCACCTCGAAATATCCCGGAACATAAAGATCTTCATTAAAGTCATATCCCCTCTCCTGCTCTTTCGGATATTCAATGCCCCGATACCAGTCCGGCTGATAATGAAACTCGTTCTTTTTGTTCAATTGCATATATAACTCAGGATACCCCGGATACATACATGTCTTAATACCATTCGTAACCTCCTGATATTCACGATTAGCCTGCGAATTTTCATGGGTATACTGACGTACACTGCGAAACGCCAGGAACGGACGCAAGCGCAATGTAGTAGCAGAATGGGCATCCAACAATGTATATCGAATCAGAATTCGGTTTTCATGATGAACGAACAGCTTCTCCTTTTTCAATACGACTCCACCAACACGATAGATGGTTGTCGGCACTTTCTCACACTCAAACTCACGAATGTACTTATGTCCTTTCGGACTATAATTATCCCCCTGATACTTATGAAGGCCCAAATTAAATTCAGCTCCATGTTGTATGACAGTCTCGTCCAGAGACGATAATAATACATGGTTTTCATCATCTAGTTCTGGCACCGGAATGACAAGTAACCCATGATACTTTCGTGTGTTACAATCTACGATGGTTGTACAATGATAGGCTCCTGAACGATTAGTACGAAGAATCTCTTTAGGCAACGATTCTTCCAGGTTCGTCATAAGAGTCTTGTCGAATTTAAGATAACTCATATTTCCTATATTTGGTTTTAAGTTTATGCTTATATAATAAAATGGTACAATTCTACGATCAAATGTATCACATAAAAACTAAAAAAACAAACTAGCTTTCATATTTATTTAGAAACTTCTATTTTTTCACTACAAAGAAAGCATTGATAAATAAAGGCTTAAAAAATAATGCACTATTATATATGTGTTGTCAAACACATATATAATAGTTAAAAACTCAAAACAACCTACTTCATGAATCTTAAAGCGACATCAAAAAAGCAGGAAAATCATTACATTTGAAAAATGTAACAAACAAGGACAACAATATATCTATTCCGGCAGTTATAAAACAATAGATGCAGACAAAATCAATACTTCATTGCGATGCTTGTACATTTTTATTGCAATGAAAGTTGTATCAAAATGCTACACTAATTGGTTGCCGACAATTGTGGGCAAGCCTGTTGATAGTTGCGAGCAAGCTTGTCGATAATTATCAGCAAGCCTGCTCACAATTATCAACAGCAAATTAGCTTATATTGTTTTCATAAAAAGCTCGGCAAGAATTATTCTGTAACACAGGTATTTTTTCCATCTTTGTACGGTGAAAAGGAAAAGAGTTTGCTCAAAGGAATAAAAAATAATATATATCAATGTATAAGAAATATGACAGAATTAATGAATAATCCATTCTTCAGGAAATACAACACACCGTTCGGCACACTGCCTTTCAACGAAATTAAGACAGAACATTACGAACCGGCTTTCGATGAAGGAATCAGCCAATTAGAAAATGAAGTACTTACAATTGCCGACAACGAGCAGCCGGCAACCTTCGAAAACACCATCGTTGCATTGGAACGAAGCGGTAAATTATTGAATAAAGTGAGTTCTGCCTTCTTTAACGTATTGAATGCAGAAGCTGATGATGAAATGATGGATATTTCGCAAAGAGTTTCTCCCAAACTATCGGAAAGCTCCAACAATATCTATCTGAACGAGAAGCTATTTGCACGAGTTAAAAACATTTACGAACAGAAAGAACAACTCAACCTGTCGACGGAAGATGCCAAACTGCTGGAAGAAACCTTCGAGGCTTTCTCCATTCGCGGAGCAAACCTGAATGCGGAAGACAAAGAAAAATACCGCAAGTTAAGTACGGAACTCAGCTCCCTGAAACTTACATTCGACCAGAATGCTTAAAAGATAAAAACAGGTACGAGTTACTGCTTACCAACAAAGGCGACCTTGCCGGGCTTCCCGAAAGCATACGCGAAGCTGCCGCCTTGCGGGCAAAAGAGAAAGGCAAAGAAGGCTGGCTGCTCAACCTGACGGCTCCCAGCTATGTTCCTTTTATGCGTTATGCCGATTCACGTTCCCTGCGTGAAACCATGTACAGGGAATACATGAGTGTAGGCAACAAAGGAGACGAATACGACAATAAAGAGATTATCCGCCGGATCGTCAATATACGCCTGGAAATAGCAAGGCTTATGGGTTATCCGACTTATGCGGAGTACGCGCTCAAACATACAATGGCAAAAACACCTACTACAGTGTATCTGTTGCTGAATCAACTGCTGGAAGCTTATAAGCCCGTCGCCATCAACGAATATAACGCAGTGCAGGGCTTCGCCTTGGGTTCCGAAAAAGAAAACATAACGGTAATGCCCTGGGATTGGAATTATTATTCCGAAAAACTGAAAGATATCCGCTTCGATGTGAACGATGAAATGACACGTCCGTACTTCGAACTGGGTAACGTAAAAAAGGTGTTTTCGGACTCGCCACACAGTTATATGGCATCACCTTCAAAGAAAATAAAGAAATTCCCGTCTACCATCTGGAAGTCGATGCTTACGAAGTATATGATGCCGACGGCAAATTCCTTTCCATACTTTATACCGATTTCCATCCGCGCGACGGGAAACAGTCGGGCGCCTGGATGAACAGCATCAAGGAACAATATAGAGAAGCCGACGGAACCGACAACCGCCCGCAGATCATTATTGTAATGAATTTTACACGCCCGACCGAAACAAAACCGTCTTTACTCACTTTCGACGAAGTGAATACCTTGCTGCACGAATTCGGACATGCGCTTCATGGCATGTTTGCCAATGGGAAATATGCCAGCCTCTCCGGTACGAATGTATATCGCGACTTCGTGGAACTGCCATCGCAACTCATGGAAAACTGGCTGACAGAAAAAGAATTTCTGGATCAAATAGCCATACATTATGAAACCGGTGAAAAAATTCCGCAGGAACTGATACGTAAACTGGTGGACGCTGCTAATTTCAACACCGGCTACCAATGTTGCCGCCAGTTGAGTTTCGGTATGCTGGATATGGCATGGCACACACAAACCGAGCCTTTTGAAGGGGACGTGATCGCTTTCGAAAAGCAGGCATGGGCACAGACCGTAATCGTGCCGGAAGTTACCGGAACACTGATGAGCAGCAGCTTCAGACATATCTTTTCGGGTGGTTATGCTGCCGGATATTACGGATACAAATGGGCGGAAGTATTGGATGCCGACGCATTTGCAGCATTCAAAGCAGCCGGAATATTCAATAAAGAAGTAGCCCGCTCCTTCCGCGAAAACGTATTATCGAAAGGGGGTACGGAAGATCCGGAAATCCTCTACAAACGTTTCCGCGGACAGGAACCGACTATAGATGCCCTACTGATAAGAAACGGAATCAAAAAAAAGCGATCCGAAAGTGAATGCCGATTGATATAAAAATAGCAAAACATACAATAGTTAAATCAATTATATTTACCTTTGCTAGCTAAATTATTAAGGATAAAAATCAGGTAAACAATGTGCGAAAAAACAGAGAAGCAACACGAACTGGATAAACGTTACCTGCGAATGGCAGCGGTATGGGCAGAAAATTCGTATTGCAAACGACGTCAGGTCGGAGCACTGATAGTTAAAGACCAGATGATCATTTCCGACGGTTACAACGGGACTCCCGCCGGCTTCGAAAATATCTGCGAAGATGAAAACAACGTAACCAAGCCATACGTGCTGCATGCCGAAGCGAATGCCATTACGAAAGTAGCGGCCTCGTCTAACAGCAGCAAGGGAGCAACCATCTACATCACTTCGGCACCCTGTATCGAATGCGCCAAACTGATTATCCAATCGGGAATCAAACGCGTTGTATATTCAGAAAAATACCGGATGGAAGACGGATGTAATTTGCTTCAACGGGCCGGTATCACTATTGATTACATAGATTTAAACGAGTAAATATACGTTTTTATGGACAAAAACAGAAGATTGAGCATTTGGTTGCCTGTTATTATCGTGGCCAGCATTGCTCTCGGTATTTTTATCGGGAATCATTACCTTTCACTTACACAACATGGCAAACGCAGGATGTTCTCCAGCGGAAACAAGATCAATGCTATACTCGATATTATCGACGAACAATATGTCGACACGGTGAATATGGCTAAACTGGTTGAAGGTACCATTCCGAAGATATTCAGCGAACTGGATCCCCATTCGGTCTATATTTCCGCCGAGGATGCTTCTATTGTAAATGAAGACTTGGAGGGTTCGTTCAGCGGCATCGGCGTATCATTTAATATGCAGACCGATACGATCCTGGTTATCAGTGTTATCACCGGAGGCCCGGCCGAAAAGGCAGGATTACTTCCGTTCGACCGTATCATAACGATCAACGATTCTATTTATTCGGGTAACAGCACCAGCCAGGCAAAGATCATGCGTACCTTGAGAGGGACAAAGAACAGTACGGTAAAACTGGGAGTAAAACGAGGCGAGGAGCCCGACCTGCTCTATTTTGATGTTACGCGCGGCGACGTACCTGTCAATTCGGTCGATGTATCGTATGAAGTGAGCAAAGGAATCGGTTATATCAAAGTCAGTAAGTTCGGACGCACAACATACAACGAATTTATTACAGCCATTGCCAAACTGAAAGAAGCCGGTTGTACCTCTTTCGTAATAGACCTGCGTGGAAACACCGGTGGATACATGGATGCCGCCATCAATATGGTAAACGAATTTATGCCGGAAGGACGACTGATTGTCTACACAGAAGGAAAAGCTTTCCCACGTAACGATGTCTATACAAACGGGACCGGGATATGCAAAGAGACTCCCCTTGTCGTTCTGACAGACGAATTCTCTGCTTCCGCCAGCGAAATATTCTCGGGTGCCATTCAGGATAATGACCGCGGACTGATCATCGGCCGCCGTACATACGGAAAAGGCCTAGTTCAATCACCGATCAAATTAAGTGACGGTTCGGAAATACGCCTGACGATTGCCCGTTATTACACGCCATCGGGACGAAGCATCCAGAAAGATTATAAAATGGGAGATTCGGCCGATTACGACCAGGATATCTACAACCGATTCATCCATGGTGAATTCGACTCTGCCGACAGCATCAAGAATACGCACACCGAACAGTATCATACCATGATCGGCAGAACTGTATATGGTGGTGGTGGCATCATGCCGGACATCTTCATCCCGCGGGATACCAGTGGAATAACGACGTATTTCAGCAGCGTTATCAACAGCGGAACGCTTTATCTGTATGCGCTTGAATATTCCGACAAAAACCGAGAGAAGTTATCTTCATTCGATACTTACCAGGATTTGTATAAATACTTGCAGTCGCAACCTCTGCTTTACGATTTCACAAATTTTGCGGCATCGAAAGGCATTAAGAAGCGTCCGAACCTGATCAATATATCAGGCAAGCTGATCGAAAACCAGTTGCAGGCGTATATCGTACGCAACTTCTTCGACGAAGCTGGCTTTTATCCGATTTTCCTAAAAGACGATCCGACGCTTTTGCGTGCTATCAAGATCATAAACGAAGGTAAATCTGTTCCCACAATAGAAAAAGAAGATGCAGAGAAAACAATTGCAAGAAGCCAAGCAACAACTCAGAAAAGATATAGCCTCGCAAAAGAAATTGTACGCGAAGACTACATTGCTTGATTTCTCTGAAAAGATATTGAAGCTGCTGGAAGATACCAATATCTTCCGGCAGGCTTCTTGTATCGCTTTATATTACTCCATCCCTGGCGAAGTCCAGACAGCCGCATTCCTTGAAAAATGGTTTGAGAAGAAACAGCTTCTGCTTCCATTGGTGGTAGGTGACGATCTTCGCCTTCTCCCCTACAAAGGGAAAGAGACTTTAAAACCGGGAGCTTTCGGCATTCCGGAACCGGTCGACAGGGAAATAGCCATACCGGAATCTGCCATCGATTTAATTATTGTGCCCGGTGTTGCATTCGACCGCCGACTAAACCGTATGGGACGTGGAAAAGGTTTTTACGACCGTTTGTTATCTACGCTGCAAGCACCAAAGGTCGGTATTTGCTTTGACTTCCAATTACAGGAAACTGTCCCTGTTGAACCTTTCGACAGGAAAATGGATATGATCATTACAGAAAAAGAGATTATTACCGGATAACAATATCCTGGATAACCGTTGCACCGGCATATTCATTCAGGCTTTTCACCAACCGCTCGCGGCACAAAGTAAGCTCACTTCTTAATACGGAGGAAGTCAACGATACATATAATATATGTTCGCGTACATATATATTACGCGTATATTGCATGACCATCGGTCCGAGCACTTCTTTCCAAGCACGCTCCACCCGGATCTCCAGAATCTTTTCATACAATTCCGTATTGTCCTCAAAGAAATCTCTCAGCACTTCGCCGATTGCTTGTGTATTGCGCCGTTTCATTCCTTATCCTCCATCGGTTGAACGGTTCCCTGCTCCACTTTGAACAAAGCATAATCGTGATTCATTGCCAACAGGATTTCATCCAGGTATTTCCGGTTGGTATCAGTAATAAAGATCTGCCCGAAACTATCGTCGCTTACCAATTTGATAATCTCTGCCACACGTGCTGCATCGAGTTTATCAAAAATATCATCCAAAAGCAAAATAGGAGTTGCCTGCCCCCGTTGAGAAAGAAAAGCGAACTGGGCAAGTTTGAGCGCAATCAGATAGGTTTTATTCTGCCCCTGCGACCCGACCCTTCGGATCAGGCTTCCGTTCAGAGTCATTTCCAGTTCATCTTTATGTACGCCATTGGAAGTATATCCAAGGATACGATCGCGTTCTCTGTTGGCTGCCAGCAGATCTGGCAAATCAGAGTCTTCCAGTTGGGAAATATAACGTAATCCAACCTGCTCGGAAGAACCGCAAATAGTCTGATAATACTCATTGAAGACAGGTGTCAGACCTTCAACCAGCAACTGCCGTTTTTCGAAAACCATTCTTCCGTACATTCCCAGTTGCATTTCCAACACTTCATATAAAGAGTCATCCATATTCTGGTTTTTCAGAAGTATATTCTGTTGAAGCAAAGCCTTGTTATATCGTATCAGGGCATGCAGATATTGCTTATCCTGCTGCGAAATGATCAGATCCAGAAAACGTCTACGCTCGTCGCTCCCCCCCCGGATCAAATCCGAATCGGCCGGAGAAACCATGACCAGGGGCAGCAAACCGATATGCTCGGACAGCTTGTCGTATTCTTTTTTATTTCGCTTGAACTGTTTCCGCTGGCGCCGGCGGATTGCACAGAAGATTTCTTCCTTTCTCCCTTCATAGTCATACTCACCCTGTATCACACACATATCCTGGTCATTATTTATAATCTGGCTGTCAGGCGTATTAATATGACTCTTGCAAAATGAGAGATAATAGATCACATCCAACAGGTTTGTCTTCCCCATCCCGTTATTTCCAAAGAAACAATTCATTTTAGGCGAGAAAGCAACTTCCGACTGAAGAATATTTTTATAATTAAGAATAGAAAGCTTTTCGAGTATCATCTGTACTATATTAATCGTACAAAATTAAAAAATATACTTCTAAGTATAGATTATATCAGTAAAAAAACTACTTTTGCGCTTTGAATTGCCACTGGCAAAAATTAGTAACGAAAATAATAAATAACTATAACACATTATGGCTACTAAGGAAAAAAACACCAATGCGGAGTTAGAAGTAGAAGAAATTGTTTCGAAGTCGGAACAGTTTATTGAAAACAATTCAAAAAAGATCATTTACGGAATTATAGCTATCGCACTCGTTGTTGGAGCTGTTTTAGGAATTAAACACGGATATTTGATTCCGCAGCAAAAGAAAGCAGCCGCTGCTATTTTTAAAGGAGAACAATATTTCGCTAAGGATTCTTTCGCCCTGGCATTGAACGGTAACGGTGCAGACTATGAAGGTTTCGAAAGTATTATCGACCAGTATGGCAGCACAGCATCCGGAAATCTGGCTAAAGCATACGCCGGTATCTGCTACTTCAAAATGGGTGAAACGGAAAAAGCGTTAGATAAACTGAAATCATTCAGCGGAGATGACAAGATGATTTCTCCGGCGATTATCGGCTTGATCGGCGATTGCTATGTAAACATGGGCAACATCAAAGAAGGTATCAGCTACTTTGAGAAAGCAGCGAAAGCGGCAGACAACGAAGTAATCAGCCCGGTTTATCTGAAAAAGGCAGGTCTTGCTTACGAAAACCAGAAGCAGTATAAAGATGCCGTAAAAGCATATACAACAATCAAAGAAAAGTATTTCAACTCAATGGAAGCAGCCGACATTGATAAATATATCACACGTGCTTCCGCTGCGAAATAAATAAATCATACGATATAAACAGTATAAGAGGATGTCTCATCAAAAAAAGCATCCTTTTATTTTAAATATAGAGTCATGGCAACAGCTTATCAAAATTTATCAGACTACGACTTCAACAGTGTACCCGACGGTTCAGAAATGACAGTAGGTATCGTAGTGGCAGAGTGGAATAAGCACATTACAGAAAAATTACTGGAAGGCGCTCGCAACACACTGGAAAAACATGGCGTTAAACCGGAAAACATATATGTAAAACGCGTACCGGGTAGTTTTGAACTTACTTTTGGCGCAAAACGCATGGCAGAAACCAAAGATGTGAATGCTGTAATCGTTTTAGGATGCGTTGTAAGGGGAGATACACCACATTTTGATTACGTTTGTTCGGGTGTTACGCAAGGCATTACCGAATTGAACCTGATGTATGATATCCCATTCATATTCGGGTTGTTAACCACCGACAACATGCAGCAATCGGAAGATCGCGCCGGTGGTAAGTATGGAAATAAAGGTGATGAAGCAGCAGTAACTGCATTAAAAATGGTTCATTTTTCTGACTAAACGCTTGCAAGTTTCAAAAATAATCGTACCTCTGCACTGCAATTGAAAAAAGCATAGGGGCAGTTACCAGAGTGGCCAAATGGGACTGACTGTAACTCAACTGTCTTTCGACTTCGGTGGTTCGAATCCATCACTGCCCACTACTTTTTCAAAAGCAAATATATTGCGGAAGTAGCTCAGTTGATAGAGCATTAGCCTTCCAAGCTGAGGGTCGCGG
>JAJPZM010000066.1 GCA_021204335.1 Parabacteroides sp.
AAATAGGACATTATGAGGATAATCATAACGCTTATAAATAGTACCTTTACAAACAGAATCGGACGGCCAGTTTACTCCGAGGATAACCCGCAAGTTATCGCTAAAAAGGGTAAAATGAGTGATTCTATCTTGTAAAAGATCGTGTGAGTGGGACAGCTCTTCTATAGAGCCTGTCCCCTTTTTTGGGGCAATTCTTACGTCATAGGCTTCACAATTTTTTAAGATTAACAATTTATTTACTCTCTATTACGGCTTCTCATCCAATATGATCGTATCTCCATGGGATTCATAAGTAATGGGAGCCGTAAGGCTGATTATTTCTATTACATTGTCTAAGCTGTTATTTTTGATAACACCCGAAAAACGATAGTGTTTTATCTTTTCTGATTTGAATTCGAGCTGCACATTGTACATCCGGTTTAATAATATGGCGATGTCGTCCAGTTTCTCTTTTTCAAACGCCAGTTCGTTGTTGCGCCACATGCGGGCATACGCCACATTATCCGAAGTGCCCACAGTCAGGCTTTTACTTTGCCGGTTCAGGCTGACGTGCTGGTCGGGAGTTAGAATAACCGTATTGTTTTCTCCTGTCCCGGCCTTTATACTTCCTTCGAATAGGGTGGCAACAAAATTCGGATCTTCATCGTACGCCTTTACATTAAAAGATGTACCTAAAGCTTCGACTTCCATTTCCCCTGCTTTTACGATGAAACGATGTTCTTTATCTTTTGAAACTTCAAAATAAGCCTCTCCATTCAGAGAAACATTACGCTCTTTTATTCCATAATCACTTTTATAACGGAGTTCTGTGTGGGAGTTCAGCCAGACTCTAGTCCCATCTGGTAATGTGATACTCGCTCTCTGGCCTTTTTCCGCCGATACTATATATTCATTGGCTACCGGCAAATCTTTCCGGGTGTATAAATAAGAGGAAAATGCAATGCCTATACATAATAATATGGTAGCAGCATAAGGCAGGAAGCGCATAAAATAGGATCTTTGTTTGATTGGCGTGATCTTCCGGTCTTCATTCGATTTCTCTATTTCATGCATTCTCTCTTTGATACGCAGGAACATACGTCCTTGTATTTCTGCCGGCAATTCCTCGTCGGAGGTTTCAATCCAACGTTGTTGATAAAATTCCAGTATTTCATCTTTGGACGCAGCATTGCGGAGCCATTCCAGAAGCAACTGTTCTTCCTCCGGAGATGTTTCGCCACGCATAAAGCGGTCTAGTAGCTCTATATTTATATTGTTTTTTTGTCATCATTCATGTTATATATCCGTATTAAAGGTCAATCCCTTACAAGAGGAGTGAAAAAAGTATGTATTTAACATTCGTTAGCCAAAACGAATAGTAATATAGCCAATAAATGATCATCGGACAATTTCTGTTTCAAAAAACGTAATGAACGGCAAAGTTGAGTCTCGACTGTTTTCTCGGAGATCGACAGGCGAGCCGCTATTTCTTTATTCGATAAGTTCTCTTTCCTGCTCAATTCAAATATTTTTTTTCGTGACAGGGGTAATTGTTCGATCAGGGAATCGATATAGAGACGAAGCGAATCTGCGTCCAACTTTTCTTCCATCAGGAAGTCTTCATCGGACTGTTGTTGTGATAATGCATGAAATGCCGATTCAGACAGCAGGCGATTTTCAGTTTCTTTATAGACCATATTGCGGGCTATGGTAAACAGATAAGCATCAAAACCTTTATCCAAATCAATCGATTCACGTCTTTCCCATATCTTCATGAAAACACTTTGGGTAATATCCTCCGATAAAATCCTGTCGTATAATAGTGAGTTGATAAAGTTAAAGACATGTGAATTGTATTTCCAGTAAATGGATTCGAAAGCTGTTTCATCACCTTCCTTCAGGCGCTTTAATACAACTGCATCTATGCTTTTCAGTGTGTGCTTCTCCATATCCTCCTTCTGCAAACTCTGGCAAAGGTAAATATTTATTTGAATGATGAAATTCTTTTAACAGTTAGGTACTGAATAAATGTACATGAATAAAAAGGAAGAAGAGAGAATCTTGCCAGACCCTCTCTTCTAAAATGTGTGATTCAATTAAACACCCATTGCCGTGGGATTATGTTTAATCTTAAAACGCACCAAAAGTATAAATAATTGGGCGATAGGTCTCTATCCGAAGGTGAAAAGAACTATAATAATTACAAATTAGCCTCTGCTGCGCGTTATTTTATCCGCTCGAACCAAGGCAACCTCTCGAGTGGAGTATTTACCTCTATCGTTTTGGGACCACGGAACTTCTTGCCAGTATCGTCTTTCCATTCCCCCTTAGGCAACATCACCGTACGGGTATGTTCCCGGGTAACGACCGGAGCTACCAGATATTTATCGCCCAGCATAAACTGGTCTTTGCAATCGATAAAGCCTTGGTGCGGGAAAGCATATTCCATGTGACGGATAATCGGTTCGCCGGACAGAGCTGACCGGCACGCCTGTTCAAGGATATAGGCTCTCATCTGTTCGTGCAGGTGGGCGTAATTGCGGCAGATTGCCAGATGCTTTTCATCCAGGATGCGCCAGGGAGCGACGGAGAACTGCATCATAGGCATTAAAGCATGCACCTGGCAGGAACGGACAATCAACTCCTGGTCAAGCTTGGTCTGGTCGACTCCCAGGAAAGAGCCGAACTGTCCGCCGCCAATCATATCGGGACAGGTGTATGCATAGCCCAGCAGGCCGGCGGCAATCATATCGGGAATTAACAGCCCCATGGCATTCCAGGAATAATCCTTGTCGCCCAGCCGTTGCACAAGCGCCTGTCCGCCCATCTTCCAGCCGGCACGATATTCATTATAAGGGAAGTCGAGGCCGATCTTCGCCCAATATTCGCACATATCGACCGAGGTGGCCGACTTATCGTAAAACTCCAGCGAAGGGTCATTGTAATGGCCTATGTCGCCGGCGTCGAACTTAAAACCATCCACTCCGTATTTCTCCTGTGTAGCGCGCAATTGTTGTTTCAGATGTTCGGCAGCAGCCGGGTTGCTTAAATCGTAGCAGGCGCTATATCCGTTCCACCAGGGGATGATGGCAGCCTCGTTGGTCCCCTTCCGTTTGATCAGATATCCTTTCTGCTGCAACTCGCGGAACTCCGGGCTGTCCGGGCTTACGAACGGACATATCCAAAGCATGATGCGGAAGCCGTCTTTATGAAGCTGTTCGATCATCCCTTTCGGATCGGGGAAACGCTCCGGCTTGAAATCGAAATTGCCATAATATTTCTGCCAGTTATCGTCGACCATGAATACGCCAACAGGGAATCGTTCTTCAAAATGTTGTCTGCATATTTGAGAATATCTTCCTGATTCTGGTTATACATCAACTCGATCCATGTATTATACTGGGGTATGGAGAAAAACAGGGAGTCGGGTAGCTTACCCGAAGGCGGAAAGTGCTTTGCGGAAGCAGCCAGATAGGCATCTTTCAGGGTGTTGCCGGCAAGCACCGGTTCCAGACTTTCATAATCGGAATAGATGCGTAAATCCCCGTTCTCCACTTTAAAGGAGAAAGGCTTGTCGCTCCAGATATACCGTCCCTGGGAAGAGACGAGCAACGGTACATTCTGATTATTCAGGTTCTCTGCGGCAAGGTCGAACAAGCGCAGATCCTTAAAAGGCATTTGGGAGCCTAATCCTACCATGCCACCCCACCATTTTTCGTTTTCCAGCGAAGTGATTCTGGATTCGTATTTGCTCCCTGCCCAGCCGGGTAATATCCCCAAAAGAAGGGATAAGGCTACCAAAAAGACTTTCATTGAATGCTTCATGTTTGTTAGATTAGTTGATTGTCTTCACAAAGATAAAGCATTTTTACTTGATTGCCAACTCGACAGTTGCTGATTGCAACAGTGGGGAGGTTAATTTCACCTTAACCGTGCCCTCCTTATCCGTCACCTTCAAATAACCGACCAGCTTTCCCGACCGGCAACGCAGTCTGGTGCCTTTATAATTATCCGTCACGTTAGAGCCGCCGTTTTCCATGCCGACCAGACGGGCAGGGCCTTCCAGGTGGCAGGTCACTTCGTTGTCTGCCAGAACGACAGGGATATTGTTTTCATCCACAACCTGAATCAGTAACTGCAAGAGGGTGTCTTTCCCGACCTGTTCTTCTTCAAAGAAAGAAGCTTTCAAGGCATAAGGGCGTCCGGACGTTTGTATCTTGTCTTTAGCTGCAGCCTTGCCGTCGTTGTAGGCAACCACTTCCAATACTCCGGGTTTATAAGGGATGTCCCAGGAGATAACAGCCGTTTGGTCATCGTAAGGCTTACGTTCGCCCACCAGTTCCCCGTTCAGGTAAAGTTTGGCTTCCCGGCAATTCGTGTAAGCAACGACTCGGATCGTTTCTCCCGCTTCGTAATTCCAGACGGCCGGCGCATTCGTATCCATCCAGCGGTTTCGTCCGGCAGGTTGATAAGTACCCAGATAGGCAACCGGAGCGTCCGACCATAAAGCGCGCTGGAAATAGCCGCTTGGTTTTATATTCCTGCCATATCCACCAGTCCGGCTGTAGAACCGCGCGATGGCCAGGGGCCAGTTTTACCCAGAAAGTCATATCCCGCCCAGATAAACTGGCCGAAAACATAGTCGTTATCGCGTACTGCTTTCCAGGCTTCCAGCCCGCGGCTCGTTTCGCTTCCGTAGAGAATACGGTCGGGATATTTCTCATGGTCTTGCTGATAGCGTTTTTCCGTATAGTTATAGCCTGCCACATCGAGCACCTTCGGATAATCGGTTTCGTTAGACATCACCGGGCCGGCAAGGGCGGCTGTCACCGGACGGGAGAGGTCGTGCTTTTTGGCTTCACGTACCAGGTTGCGTGCAATCTCGCCCAGACGTTCCGCCCGTGGTTGTCCTTTCTGGTATCCTTTGACATGTTGCTGGCCGATACCTTCCTAGTTCAGGATAGGATGAGAATAGGGATCGTTGGGATAATCGACTTCATTTCCGATACTCCACATGATAATGGAAGGATGGTTCCGGTCGTGGCGGATCATATCGGCCAGGTCGCGCTCCGCCCATTCACGGAAATAGCCGGCTGATCCCTGAAAACCGGGAATACCGTTATTCCAGCCGGTGATCCATTTCTTTTTAGGATATTCCCACTCGTCGAATGCTTCATCTTTTACCAAAAGCCCTAACTCGTCGCAGAGATCGTATAGATAAGGAGCCTGCGGGTTATGGCTCAACCGGATGGCGTTACAGCCGATCTCTTTCAATACCGACAGGCGGCGGCGCCATACTTCTTTCGTCACGGCAGCTCCCAAGCATCCGCCATCGTGATGGATACATACCCCTTTGATCTTCCGGTTCTGCCCGTTCAAGGAGAATCCTTTGTCCGGGTCGAACGCCAGCGTGCGGATGCCGGCATGGGTTTCCGATTCGTCTATTACTTTCCCGTTTTGGGTAACAAGCGTCTTTATCGTATATAGATAAGGAGTTTCCAGATCCCACAGGACGGGAGAAGTTATCTGGCACGACTGTTCCAGCGTTTCCACCCGGTTGCCCTGCAAACTGATATTCTTACTGCTGCTTCCTACCTTACGATGTTCTTTGTCGAATACTTCCTGCTTTACGGTCAATGTCGCGGGTTTGTCTGTTGTATTATTCAGTTCCGTCCGAATGGCGAGCGTGGCATTCTTTCCCTTCACTTCCGCTTCATAGCTTACTCCCCACAGGTTGATATGAACCGGGTTGGCATAGACCAGGTATACATCTCTGTAAATGCCCGAACCGGTGTACCACCGGGAATCTGCCGATTGGGAATGGTCGACCCGTACCGCCAGCACATTACGTCCGCCCCAGTTAATGTAGGGCGAAAGGTCGTACATGAAGGAGATATAGCCGTTCGGGCGTTTCTCGATCCATTTCCTATTGATGAAGACTTCACTATTGTTGTACACGCCTTCAAAATAGATATAGGCTTTCTGTCCTTTCCGATCGGCCGGGACATCCAGTTCTTTCCGGTACCAGCCAATCCCACCGGGCAAGAAGCCGGTACGGCTGGCATTGTCGGGACTCGCTATCTGTTCTACACTCCAATCGTGGGGAAGATCCAGTGTCTTCCAGTCCGAATGATCGAAAAACTCTGCCCCGGCATAGTTGATATCCCCCAGATGGAAAAACCAGTTATCGTTAATTAATTTATCTTTACCAAATCCCTGCCCCCATACGTCAACTGAGAATAACTGCATCAACAGCAGCACAACTAAATACTTCGTGTTCTTCATAACTACTTGTTTTTCTAAATATAAAGATGGTCAGAAAGATTCAACCTCCTGACCACCAAAGATATATCATTATTTCGAATTAAAATGTATGATTTACTTTAATTCTTCAACACGAAAATAATCTACATCAACAAATCCTTTCCCGTCAATAATATCCGGGTTAATACAAAAAAAACTCCGACTTTCGAACCGATCCACTGACCTTTATCTATTTTCAATGTAAAATCGAAGGGAGTATAATCATCCCCGTTCACACTATATGAATATTGGCAGGTTGCATTGGAAAGAACGCAGACTTTTAACCATAGGTTTTCAACGTCGCACTCCACGGTGCTTAATTCTCGGGGAGGATAACCGCAGGTTTCCTGATTTCCTTCATATAATACAATTTCTTTCTTTCCCTTATTATTCCGGGCACAAAGGTAAGTATGGTAGTTCCCCATCATGACTAATCCGGCTCTTTCCCCATCCTGTAAAGCGGATATGTTCATTTTGGTTGTAGCATAGAACTCTGGTGCCGGCAGTTTTTGCAATAACAAATTACCGGAATAGTATAAATTGCCTTCTTCCGTTGGAGATGAAGCAGCGTATAAACGGATGTTTCCTTTGGATTCCGAAAGAGAATACCACTTGTTTTGTTCTGCAGCTTGCTATTGCCATTGTAATCCTAAGGATGAGTCGTTAAATTCGTCGGTACTTTGGGGTACTTCAACCGGATAAGTCGAGCCTACATTGGGTTTTTTATATTTCAAAACAGGTATTCCGCATCCTTCCTGCTTTTCGTCCAGTCCTATTATAGGCCAGTCATTAATCCATTTTGCTGGCTGCAGATGAACTATCCTTCCGTAGGCATTTTTATCCTGAAAATGAATGAACCATCATTCTCCAGTTTGCGTATCAACTAATCCTCCCTGATGAGGACCGTTAATTCCGTTCCCTTCTTTCAGTACTTTCTTTGCTTCATAAGGACCCTCTATATTTTAGACCGTAATACCGTTTGCCAGCCCGTAGCAACACCTCCTGCCGGTGCAAGAATGTAGTACCATCCGTTGCGTTTAATCATCTTTAATCCTTCAAGTACAGGATTTTCCTCGTTATTCCAGCAAACGATTTTTCCGTTATCCAGCAAACTTAATCCGTCATCCGTCATCCAATGAAGGTAGGCAGGACCTCCGCATAGTTTGCTTCTAACCAAATAAGCATTTCCGTTATCATCCCAGAAAGGGCATGGATCTTCCCACTGCGAAACTTTTAATATATTCTTCAGCATCCATTTTCCTGCCGGATCGTCTGTATAAGCGGCAAACAAACCTTCTTCCGGCGTACAAAAATAAACATAAAATAACCCGTTATGATAACGGATCGAAGGAGCCCAGGATCCTTGTCCATGTGCCGGATATTTATAGCGGTCAAACGGTAGTTCGGTATATACATGGTTGATGATTTTCCAGTTAACCAAATCTTTAGAATGCAAAACCGGGATTCCCGGCGCACAGGTGAAACTGGATGCAACCATGTAATAATCATCATTTACACGAATCACATCGGGGTCTGAATAATCGGCATGAATAATGGGGTTTGTATAAGTTCCATCCCCCATTATCGGGTGACCATACCTAAGAACTCATCGAAAAGACCCTCAATAATAAACAGCTGGTTAACAGCAAAATCTTGTTTCTCATGATTCCATTTTTATATATTCTTTATAATTAACGATAGCACTCATTACAACCAATGGATCAGTTATTAAAAACCTGCATTACAAACCCGGGGTCTGATTCATCTTTATCCGACACTTTCTGAAGGCCGATTTCCATAATCACATCTTCCGGGATAATTACCCGATTGTCTTTAATAAGTATGCGGTTGGTAATATTGGTCGCCTTGTCCATCGCCAAATCTTGTCCCCAGACTGTTACGTTGGAAGCATCTATCGGTTCAGGATATATTAACGTTACCTTTTTAAACTTTCCAAATATACCAATAGGATATGAACCCAGAGGAACAGTTTGTTCGACCTCTACCGGTTCTGTCACATAGTCACGCGATAAGGTACGACCAATTGAAGCAATAGCAATCGCACCGTTCGGATATAGCGAAGATAAAAGGAAAGGACGGTTTGGATTATCCGTTGTACAGGTTAATAAAGGTAGGTTTCTGCTTACTCGTGCCGGAGCCGACGCCTTGATCGTTTTGCCTGGTTGTCGATTTTCATCCCAGTGCATCCAGCTTCCCCTATCTTTAAATACCCAATAATCTTCCAGCTTTACATTGTCAATCGCATATTCGCCTCCAACACCGAACGGTTGTGCTATACGGTGCCATCTTATACCGCGAATGACTTCGTCGCGACGTTGTTTGATGTTACGTCCTGCCGGCGGAAAGCTCCAGTCCTGCTTCCCGTTGGGAAATGTTCCCGTAAGCGGATGCCTCATCACACCGATTGCACAACCCAGTCCGGCAGCAATATAAGGTTCATCTTCACAATTGATAATACCCTTCGCTCCTTTCTCTGTTTTATAAGGTAATAAATCTACTATTCTGCCAATAGTTGTAGGTTGGCTTATTACATTTTCGACATCGTAAGTACGAAAAGCATCGCTAAAAGTTATAAAACTGTTATCCAAAGCATGTTCAATAAATAAATGCGGAGCATATTTATGTCCCAGGTCTGATAACATCCTTCTCCATTCGGCATTGATAGATTGCTTTCCCCAATCCACTTTCCAGTAAGAGAACTGAGCCGCTTCTGCTTCTTTGAGTCTTTCTATCCAAAAGTTTTCCGGATCGATTTCTCCCAATATCGGTGGTTCCTGGGCACATACCCAACCGCCGGCTCCGCGTCATCCCCGCTCTTTTATAGCAGTTACAAGCTTAGATAAACGTTCTGAATTGCTTCCTGTAAAGGAAGGAAAACGAGTACTATCCAAAACCATTGAACCGAGATAATCGTTGTCGGAGCTATTCTGGTTTTGTGGAATATCCCATGAATCATCCATAACAAAATCCATATCCATCCTAATTTCAGGAAAAGCATTCAACCAATTCTCCAGAGGTCCATCTCCAAAAAGATAATTCTCATTCATCGCGTAACGAAACTCCTCACTCGATTTATGACTGCATACATAACCTTGAAGGTTCCATGTGCAGAAATAATCCGGCGCTTTACTGGGAGTATCCGGTACTAAGCTTAACGGTAAATCATTATTACATGAAAAAAACGAAGCTATTAAAACCATCAATAAAATTGATTTATATTTGAACTGTGATATTTGCATATTTAATTATTTATTATTTAAAATCGGAGATGGAGTAATCCATCCCCGATTAAAACATAATTGAACTTATTCTGACATTGTATTTACCAGTTCGGATTCTGTTTAAGATTCGGATTCAAATCGATTTCTGATTGCGGTATCGGATTGATATATTGTTTAGCAGGATCAAAGAAGCGAGTTTCGACATATCTGCGGGGAACACCGTCTACCAATACGGTTCTGTCATCTTTACCTACACCATCTAGGCGCATATAAGCACCATATAAATCGCCTTTTAACCCATAGGTATATATTGTCGTTGTTTTTTCTGCAATTTTCCAACGCAATAAGTCAAAATAACGCAAGCCTTCTCCGGCGAGTTCCACACGACGCTCATTACGCACAAGGTCGATAATATCTTCTTTTGAATTATAATTTCCCCGATGTATCAATCCGGCGCCGCAGCGTTTGCGTAACTGATCCAGCAAATCACAGATATCGCTTTTAGAACCGGCTCCGTACAATTCAGCTAAAGCTTCTGCCCGGATCAGCAGCACTTCTGCATATCGCAACATGATCAGGTCATTCGTACAATCCAGGATATCATTCATGGCATACGGTGACCAGTCTACATATTTATTCCACATATATCCGGTAGATGAAGGCTCCGACGCATTATACTGTTGTACGGCTATTGTTGAAGGGTCTTCCGGGTCATACAGGGTTCTTTCAATCGTATTCGTAGCCGAATTCAGATACCGGATCTATCCTGTAGGGTAAACAATCGATTGATAAAAACGAGGATCACGGTCCTTATAAGGATTTCTGGGATTATAAGTTGATCCGTTTTCATGTATCAAACGTCCGTCTGCCATCGGGTATGAATCAACTAGGGAACCTGTTGGCATAACAGCTCGGAAAGGGTCATCGCCAGAAATACCTTTCAACAGAAAAGTACGGTTCGCGATATGTCCGGTTTTAATACTACCCACTGTTTTTTTCTCTTGGAATTGACAGGATGATTTCATTGCTATTTTCAGCCATGCCTGAAAATAAATCCTCATAAGGCGTATCACCCGCCGTATTAAGCGTATATTTTCCCATCAGACCATCTGTAACAGCTAACGCCCCGGCCCAATCACCCTGAAATAATAAAACACGCGCTTTAAAAGTCTGACATGCCCCCCCCATGTGATTCTTCCCCAATCCATTTGCTTACCATTCAGTAAACCGGATGCGAGATCCAACTGTGAAACGATAAAATCAACAACCTCAGTTTTGGAAGCCTGTGTCAGATTTTTGCTTTCTTCCACAGTTAGGACCTTATCGACCAAAGGTACTTCAGCAAAATAGAGTACCAGTTGGTTATAATTGTAGGCCAGCATAAAATGTACTTCTCCAAGCATCCTGTTCTTTAAATCTTCAGATAATTCAGGAACTCTCTCTACGTTTTCGAGAAACTGATAACATTTACGTATATTCTCATAACTATTAGCCCATATGTTGTAGGGAACATCGCTATAAGAAGTTAAAGTTCCGTTTGCAACCTGTTGCTGGCCTCCATACCAGTCCCAAACCATGTGCGCATTATCGGACATTGCTTCATCATAAGTAATAGAACCTGTTCCGTCTGTTTTCAGAGTACGGGAATATATATCTGTTAAGAACTTAAGGGCATCACTTTCCGATTGCCAGAAGTTTTCTTCCGTTACTTTATCTTGTGGAACTGTTTCCAGAAAATCGTCACAGCTGCAAAAGCAAACGATCATTGTCAGTATAAAAATATATTTTTGTTCATATCGCTTTTATTAAAATAATAGATTAACACCAAATGAATAGACTGCCACATGCGGGTAAGTCGATCTATCCCCGACCTTTGTTTCTGGATCCCATATTCTGAATTTAGTAAGAGTGAATAAATTTTCTCCTGACACCATCAAGCGGACTTTATCAATCCCCATTTTAGCAATATCGAACGTATACCCGATTTGCAAATTCTTCAAACGTATATAAGATGCATTTTGTACCCAATGTTGCATGTTCCCATAGTTATACATCCAAGAATTGGTAATACGGGGAAAATAAGCGTTCGGATTCGGGTTTTCCGGATTAAAAGAATCAGTATAATGTTCTTTCAATGCAGAATAAATGCCCATAGGTATAATCAATTCATCTTTCACATAACCATCCGCTTTTCCCACTCCCTGGAAAAAACAAGAAAAATCAAAATTTTTATAATTGAATCCCAGATTGATACCGAAAGTAAAACGGGGAATTGAATTACCTATTACTGTTTTGTCTTCAGAATCTATCTTTCCATCATCATTTCTGTCTTTTATAATAACATCCCCGATATTCCAGTTTCCATTATAAGTTAGCATCTGATCTTTATATTTTCATATTATTCTTGTGTAGTACAGATGTCCAATGTTTCCCAACCAAAAAGTGCATCGATCGGTTCTCCTTCAATTCTGGCCATCAAATCTCCTGTCGGTGATTTATATCCTTTCAGGTCAGTGATCTTATTTTTGACATCCGAAAGATTGAAGCCTACAAAATAACTAAAATCCGTACCTATCTTATCACGCCAGTTGATCGACAAACCCCAACCTTTATTCTGCACGGAACCGGCGTTTTGCATGGGAGCATCTATACCTAAAGCCTTCGGTGCTTTCAGAGATAATAAAATATCATCCGTATTTCTTTTATACCAGTCGAATGTTGTCTGTAATCGATTGTCAAACAAAGAGAAATCGACACCTAGGTTCAGGTTGGTAGAAGTTTCCCATGTTATATTAGGATTTCCTATTAATCTTTCCGCATATCCGGTGGAGATCACATTTCCAAAAATATAGCTATCACCTGATCCATAGGTTGAATAATACTGGTAATCGTCTATTTGTTGATTACCTAATTGTCCCCAAGAGGCTCTTACTTTCAAATTCGGAACAATCGTTTTTACATTTTCAAAAAAGCTTCTTCTGAAATACGCCATCCTACAGAAAAAGAAGGGAATAAACCAAAGCGATTTCCTTTAGCAAACTTAGATGAACCGTCATATCTCAAATTGGCTTCTATCAGATATCTTTCTGCAAAAGAATAGTTCAAACGTCCGAAAACGGATGCCAACGCTGATTTGGTTGAATTACCTTCTGCACTGGCTGTATTCGGGTCTCCTGCATTTATCTCTGAAAAGTTATTATTTGGGAAATCCCTTCTGGAGGCTTTGGTATAGGCCCACTTGAATGTTTCAAGCGAACCTCCGGCCATCACCTTAAAGTAATGGGCATCAATCTGTTTTTCATAATTCATGGTAGCTGATGCAGTCAGGTTATTCCATTGTTCCCATTTGTCCATTTGCTTATTTCTTGCCACTACGTTAGTACCGGACTGACCTGCCGGTTCAAAAGACTTATAATCAACAGTCTTGTTAAATTGCTTGTTTCTATAACTGCTGGACTCGTAGGCAAATATTCCCTTAATGTTCAAACCTTCAACCAGATTAAACTCTGGACTGATCAAAGCGGAGATATTGTTATTATTTTTTATCCTGCGTCCATAATCATCTGTAACCATACGGACAGGATTAGTCGGAGCAGACAGATAAGACCATGTTCCGTCAGAATATTTTACCGGCATATATGGAACAGCCCTTCCTACACGTTGAAATGCCTTAAAAGAACCTCCATCACCGTCGATATCATCTGCATCGCCGGTGGTGTCGGTTTCCTGTCCGTTAAGATAAGTCAGGTTTACTCCCAGCTTAAACCACGATGTTACTTTTGCTGTCGTATTAATTCTCAAATTATAACGCTCATAGGATGAATTAGGGATAATATCATCCTGCGACATATATCCCAAAGATGCCAGATAGGTAATTCTGTCACTACCTCCCGCGAGAGAAACATTATGGGAATGCTGGAGAGCTGCAGAACGTAAAAATTCTTTATACCAATCGGTATTTCCTTCCAATAAGTCAGGATCTCCTCCGTTTTTCATTCGTTCTATTCTATCCTGGGGAAATAGAGAGGAAGACTTACCTTCGTTTTTTCATTGATTGGTTATACAATTCTCCATACTGCCACGACTCTACCATCTGAGGCGTACGTATAGGTGTCTGAAAACCTATGTTTCCGGTGTAACTCAATGAAATTTTACCTTTCTCTCCTTTCTTGGTAGTAATCAGAACGACTTCATTAGCAGCTCGTGACCCATAGATAGAAGCAGATGCTGCATCTTTCAAAATAGAGATGCTTTCTACATCGGAAGGAACCACATCGTTAATGCTCATTGCAACACCATTAACCAGAACCAATGGGTCTGCATTTTGCCAAGTTCCTACATCTCTGATACGGATATTACCCTGATCGGCCTTAGGTTGCCCTGTATTCTGAGTGATCGTAACACCAGCAGCTTCTCCTGCCATTGCCTGCATCAGAGTTGTTACGGGTTTTGTTCCTATACGGGAAGATTTAATGCTCTCTACCGCACCTGTTAAATTCGTCTTCTTTTGAGTGCCATAACCTACTACAACGACCTCTTCAATACTTTGGGTATCTTCCTTCAATTGCACCATTATATTGTTTTTGCCATTCAAAGGAAAATTCTGGGCAATATAACCGATATAACTAATTTGCAAAATGGCATCCGGGGATGTTTCCGAACGAAATTGTCCATCTATATCGGTAATAGTTCCATTGGTTGAACCTTTTTCTATTACATTAGCTCCTATGATCGGTTCCCCTGTAGCATCCTTGACTATACCGGTAATTATACGGCTTTGTTGGGGGACAGCTTTCTGGGGATTTACACTTAAGACGATATGACGGTCTTTAATTGTGTATTTCAAGCCTGTTTTCGAAACAATAGCATCCAGAATATCCTGAATACTCGCATTTTTTACTAATAGAAATTGTTTCATTCTTATTGATCTCTTCCAGATTATAAAAAAACAAGAATTCAGATTGTTTTTCTATTTGTTTCAGTACATTTTCCAATGTTTCATTTTTAGCTGAAACATTCAGTTTCGTTGTTTGTGCATAAGTTGCGGCTACTATCTGCGATAAACAGATGATTAGCATTAACAAGGTTAATTTCATAATGTTTATAGTTCTTTTCAGGTTTACAGAAACAACTATACGTTGATTTTCCATCCTTTGATTGTTTTAAGATTTAACACATATTCCACGGCAATGGAAATTTAATTGAATCACACATTTTAGAAGAGAGTATCCGGCAAGATGTTTCTCTTTCTTCTTAATTTCTTACATTATCCACTCATATTCTTAGATTTAAAAGTTAGTTACCCCATTTGTTATTTTTCAGAAATTGTTACTCGCCGGTCGTCAATCTTGTATTTGACCGGAATAGACAGATTTATGATTTCCATGATATCTTTTATGCTTTGTCCTCGATAGAATGTACCGGTAAACGTCCGGTTATTCAATGCCCCGGAATTAACTGCAAATTGTACTCCGTAGACATGACTTAACCTGGCAAGAATTGCTTTCAGGCTTTGTTCGTGGAAATAGTAATAACCGGCAGTCCAGGAAATGAATTGTTCTGCATCTACTTTATACAAATAGGCAGATTGGGTATTACGGTTATACACAAACTGCTGATCGGGTTTCAGGATTGTCGGTTTAGCGATATTCTGTGTTGTCAGGCGAACCGATCCATCCAGCAAAGTGGTTATTACCAAAGAATCTAAAGGATAAGCCATTACATTAAACTTGGTACCTAAAACCTCGATATCCTGTTCTTTCGTTTTTACTACAAAGGGTTTGTTTTTCTGTTTTGTCACCTCGAAGTAAGCTTCCCCTTCCAGATAAACGATACGCTTGTCTTTCCCAAAATCTTTGTCATAATGGAATGTGGTTTTCGAACCCAGGCTGACATGTGTTCCATCCGGCAGTTCTACTACATCGGCTTCCAACCCATCTCCTCCGATATATCTGGAATACATCCCATTGTCTGTCTCATTAATAAAAAGGAAATAGGCCGAACTGGCAGCCACCGCAACTATAACAGCTGCGGCATAGCTTACTACACGAAGCCAAATATTAGACTTATGGGGAGAACGATTCTTCTCATCCAGCAAACGCTGCCAGCTTTCAGCAATATCCAGCGACTTGCCGACTGCTAATCCGGCATCATACATTGCCTTAATCTCGAAGAACAACTCTTTATTGGATGTATTTTCATTCACCCAGGTATAAAAGAGTTCCGTTTCCTCTTTCGTGAGACTACCTTGCAAGTAATCTATAATTAGTTCTGTATATTCGTTTTTCATGTTATTATTCTTAACCCGTTATTTTCCGGCTTTTTCGATGCCTTTACATATTTACAACGAACGGCAGCAAAAAAGTACTCACAAGAAAATGAACTTTTTTCATTTATCAAAATGTTATTAGTATAGCGACTAATTGTGATTAATATACCGGGTAAATGGAATTACCCATACGACTAATATATTTTAACATATCAGAAAGATTATGGATATATGGTTTATCCATGCAATTTGTCATTCTCTTTTCCTACCTTTGTCCATAGACTAAATTAAAATATCATGAACAAGAAACTTATTCTTTCCTTGCTCGCTTTAGCCGGTGTCCCTGCCTTACTAATGGCAGCGGATGATGCACGCCTGTTGCGCTTCCCGGCTACAAATGGAAACGAGATTGTATTCTCGTATGCGGGCGATTTGTATAAAGTTCCTGTAAATGGAGGAGAAGCACAGCGATTAACTTCGCATGTAGGCTACGAAATGTTTCCACGATTCTCCCCTGATGGAAAAACAATTGCCTTTACCGGGCAGTATGATGGTAATACCGAAGTATTTACCATGCCTTCAACCGGCGGTGAACCTTTGCGCGTAACTTATACGGCCACAAACTCACGCGATGACCTGGGCGATCGTATGGGACCCAATAATATTGTCCTGACTTGGACGCCTGATGGCAATAAAATAGTCTATCGCAACCGCATCAGCACAGGTTTTGACGGAAAACTTTATACGGTAGATAAGGACGGTGGGTTGTCGGAAGTTATTCCATTGCCCGAAGGTGGTTTTTGCAGCTATTCGCCCGATGGAAAGCAGTTGGCCTACAATCGTGTAATGCGCGAGTTCCGTACCTGGAAGTATTATAAGGGTGGTATGGCAGACGATGTGTGGATTTATAATCCGGAAAAACAATCCGTCGAAAATATAACGAATAATCCGGCACAGGATATTATCCCGATGTGGATCGGTGATGAAATTTTCTACCTTTCCGACCGCGACCGTACGATGAACATTTTTGTTTATAATACAAAGACGAAGCAGACTACTAAAGTCACTAATTTTACGGAATACGATGTTAAATTCCCCAGTGCAAATGGCAATACCATTGTATTTGAGAATGGCGGCTACATCTATAAGATGGATGCAACGGCCAAAAAACCGGAAAAGGTGGATATCCGCTTGGCTTCCGATAATATATATGCCCGCAGTGAGATAAAAGACGGTGCCAAATATATCACCGAAGCTAGTATATCTCCTGACGGCGAACGTATTGTGGTAACCTCACGCGGAGAAGTGTTCAACTTGCCGGTGGATAAAGGAGTAACAAAGAACATCACCCGCTCGCCGGGTCAGCATGACCGCGAGGCATAATGGTCGCCCGACGGAAAGCTGATCGCTTATATTCTGACGGAACCGGCGAGACGGAATTATATATGCAAGATGCTACGGGTGGTGAACCGGTGCAACTCACAAAGAATAACGATACCTATATCCGTTCTTTCGAATGGAGTCCCGACTCGAAAACGATTGTTTATACTGACCGTAAGAATCGTATTAATTTGCTGGATATTGCATCTAAGCAAGTCGCTCTGGTTATTCAGGATCCGATGGCAGAAATAAGAGATGTCACCTTTTCTCCTGATAGTAAATGGCTGACTTATTCGCGTCCGGCTAGTAATGAGCATAGCATTGTTTATGTGTATAATATTGCCGATAAGAAAGAATATCCGGTGACTGATAAATGGTGCGACTCCTCTAATCCTGTATTCAGCAACGACGGTAAATATTTGATATTTTCTTCCACCCGCGATTTCAATCCGACTTACGGCTCACTCGAATGGAACCATGTTTATAATAATATGAATGGTGTTTATCTGGCTCTGTTATCTCAGGATACTCCTTCTCCTTTCCTGGAAAAAGATGCACAAGTAACAGTGAAAGAAGATAAAGCAAAGAAAGAAGAACCGAAGAAAGAGGAAAAGAAAGAAACTGCATCCGGAGTACCGACCGTAAAAATCGATATCGAAGGTATTTCCGACCGTATCATCCAGCTTCCGCTGGTAGGTTCATACTATTTTAATTTCTATGCGGATGGAAATAAAGTTTATTATTATACCCGTGGCGGTACAAAAGTGTACGACCTGGATAAACAGAAAGAGGATATCGTAGCCGAAGGCGCATCCATGTCTGTAGCTCCCGGAAGTAAAAAGGCTCTTTTCTATAAAGGCGAACAACTTTATGTGACCGATATCCCGTCGGGCAAAGTCGATCTGAGCGAAGCTGTCAACCTCTCGAATATGAAGATCGCGACCGATTATCCGAAAGAATGGGCGCAAATCTTCGATGAGGCATGGCGCGCTTATCGTGATGGTTTCTATTCGGAAACAATGCATGGGGTAGACTGGAAAGCAATCAAAGAAAAATATGCCGTACTGCTTCCCTATGTGAAGACTCGTCTCGATTTGAACTATATCATCGGCGAAATGATCGGTGAGTTGAATTGTGGGCATGCATACGTTAATCCGGGTGAGCTCGATCGTCCTAAACGTATACAGACAGGCTTGCTGGGCGCTGAAATATCCCGAGACAAGAGTGGTTTCTTCCGTCTGGAAAAGATTCTGCCGGGTGCTTCCTGGAGCAAAGACCTGCGTTCGCCATTGACGGAGCCGGGTATCAATATGAAAGAGGGCGATTATGTCGTAGCGATCGACGGTGTTGCTACCAACAGCGTAAAAGATATGTTCTCTTTGTTGGTTGGTAAGGCAAATGTTCCGACGGAACTCACGATTAACAGCAAGCCGCAACTGGCAGGAGCCCGTAAAGTGGTGATCAGTCCGCTTGCCGATGAATATCCGCTTTATCATTACAATTGGGTGCAGGATAATCTGAAGAAAGTAGAAAAGGCTAGCAATGGACGGATCGGTTACGTCTATATCCCGGATATGGGTGTAGAAGGTTTGAACGAATTTGCCCGTTATTTCTATCCCCAGTTGGATAAGGAAGGTCTGATTATCGACGACCGTGCCAATGGCGGTGGTAATGTCTCTCCGATGATCCTCGAACGTCTTTCCCGCGAACCGTATCGTCTGACTATGCGTCGTGGTTCCAATCATATCGGAACCGTACCCGATGCTGTGCAAGTCGGTCCGAAAGTCTGCCTGATCAACAAATATTCTGCATCCGACGGCGACCTGTTCCCATGGGGCTTCCGTGTACTTGGCTTAGGGAAGCTGATCGGTACTCGTACCTGGGGTGGTATCGTTGGTATCAGTGGTCCGCTGCCTTATATGGATGGCACCGATATCCGTGTACCGTTCTTTACCAGCTATGATCCGAAGACCGGCCAGTGGATTATCGAAAACCACGGTGTCGACCCGGATATCCTGATCGACAATGATCCGATCAAAGAATGGAACGGTGAAGACCAGCAGCTCGACAGAGCAATCGAAGAGGTAATGAAAGAACTTCAGAACCGTAAGCCGTTGGCTCCGATACCGGCTCCGAGGGATTTCAGTAAATAAATTTGTTTTTCATAGAGCCTCGGATTATCATTGTAGGTGTTGATTCCGGGTGTTAATAGATAATATCACTGGATTGATAGATAAAACTTATCAATCCGGTGATATTCTTTTTATATCTTTTCCTGCCTTTGGTGCATAAGAAAGTATGATTTACCTAATCTGCACGAAATTATGCGTATAACCTGGGTCTTGTTTCTCTTATTATTAAATGTATGTGCAGCCTCTGCACAACTGCCTGCCATCCAACTAAAGGATATTAATGGCAAAAGTCTGAATGTCTCCGAATTGACGAAAAAAGGAAATCCTGTTATTCTTAGCTTCTTCGCTACTTGGTGTAAACCCTGCCAGCGCGAGCTGAATACGATCAGCGAAGTCTATGAAGATTGGCAGGATGAAACCGGTGTCGAACTGATTGCCGTCTCTATCGACCAGGGACAGGATGTTGCCAAAGTGAAGCCGCTTGTCGATGGAGCAGGTTGGGATTTTACTGTTTTGCTCGATCCGGGAAACGATCTGAAGCGTGCTATGGGGGTAACTGTCATACCTCATGTCTTTCTGTTGGACGGGCAAGGGAATATCGTTTCCAGCCATATCGGATATACCGAAGGTGGCGATGCTGTCCTGATCAAAGAGGTAAGAAAACTGATTAATAAATAAATCCGGATGAAAAAGGTTTTCCTGGTAATAGCGATTTTATTTTTAGTGCATGTAGCCTATGCACAGGAAATACAACCGGTGCCCGACTCCACGCAAATAAAATCTGTTAAGGCACCGAAAGTACATCTTACCGGAAGCATTCAGTCGGATATCTTGTTTCCGGAAGAAGATAATGCCATAGGAACCGGTTCGTATAAAGATAAAGTGCTGACGAATACTTACGTCGATCTGGCATTGTCTGTCGCTAACTACCTGACGGTAGGCGGCCGCTTCGAATATCTGGATCATCCGTTACCCGGCTTCGAGAAATATTTTGCCGGTTGGGGTGTCCCTTATTTTTATGCCACCGGGCGTTACCGGAATGCGGAGTTGACTGTAGGCGATTTCTATGAGCAATTCGGCAACGGACTGATATTGCGTACCTACGAAGAACGCAGTTTGGGTGTCGACAACTCCATTCGTGGTGGCCGGCTTATCCTGCATCCATTGAAAGGCGTCCGCCTGAAGGCGCTTGGTGGCAAGCAACGCCGTTACTGGGAACACAACGACAGCTATCTGTGGGGCGGTGATGCGGAAGTAAATCTGGATCAATGGTTCCATAAGCTCGACGAACAGAATGCCCGTTTGTTACTCGGGCTATCCTACGCCGGAAAGCATGAAAAAGAAGAAGATATTTATATCAGCCCAAATGAAAAACTGAATTTGCCTTTAAATATAGCCGCATTCGATGCCCGCCTGCAATTTCAGAAGAATGGATATAACCTGATGGCGGATTATGCCTGGAAGATAAACGATCCCTCGTTCGATAACCAATACAGTTATGATCGGGGCAGTGCCCTTTTGCTTTCCGCCTCCTATTCAAAGAAAGGCATGAGTTTCCTGTTGCAGGCAAAGCGGAGTGAGAATATGGCTTTTCGCAGCTTACGGTCGATGACAGGGATTTCTTCTTTCATCAATTATCTGCCGGCTTTCGCCATGCAACAGACGTATGCATTGCCTGCTTTATATCCATACGCTACCCAGGCATTGGGCGAATGGGCTTTTCAGGGGGAAGCGAGTTATAACTTCCGGCGGCATACCGCCTTAGGCGGCAGATACGGGACGCTGGTCAAACTGCATGCCTCACATATTCGTGCGCTTTATGATACTCCGGGGCTAGATAATCTGTATTATCAGGATATTAATCTCATATTGGAAAAGAAGCTCAGCCGTTCATGGAAACTGAATGCCATGTATATGAACCAGCGTTACAATCAGCGGGTTGTCGAGGGACATGCCAATAACGGGGATATGATCCGGTCGAATATCTATGTATTGGAAGGAAAATACCAGGCAAGCCGTAAAGTTACTTTCCGTGGAGAACTTCAATATCTGAATACGCGTCAGGATGAAGGCGACTGGCTGTTTGCCCTGCTGGAAGTATCTGTTCTTCCGTCTCTTATGTTTACCGTTTCCGATATGTATAACAGCGGGGAGACCGACCTTCATTATTATATGGCTCCGGCTACTTATTCACGCAGCTCCCACCGTATCCAGTTGGGGTATGGACGGACGAGGGCGGGATACAGTTGTGCCGGCGGCGTATGCCGGTATGTTCCCGCCAGCAGAGGTTTTCAGTTGTCCTATAATTTTAATTTCTAGAAGATGAAAAAGATAAATTTATATAGTCTCCTTACCCTGTTGTTGCTCTTGCTGTTTGGTTGCGACATCATTAATGAGGATGAGCGCGTTATCCAGACAGATAAATTGCATTTTACCAATAAAGTAGTCCTTCTGGAAGATTTTACAGGCCATAAATGTGTGAATTGTCCGGTTGCGGCCGAGGAGATTGCCCGTTTGGAGGAATGGTGCGAAGGATATCTGATTGCTGTGAGTATCCATGCGGGCAGTTATGCCAATACTGCCGGTAGTGCCTGGAAAACAGGTTTCAGAACGGTAGCAGGAGAGGCGTATAACGATTTCTTCAAACCGGACGGTTATCCGGCTGCCATGGTCGACCGCTTCTCTTTGAACGGAAAAGTAACAAATAATAATGTACCCACCTGGAGTTCGCAGGTAATCGATCGTTTGAGCGGGGAGTCTCCTGTTGAAATAAAACTGGATGCTGCCTGGCAAGCAGGTATGAGCAAAATAACACTCCATGTATCTGTTGATTTTCTCCGGACAGTCCAGGATGAACTGGCATTGCAGTTGTGGATCATCGAAGATAATATTATGGATGCCCAGCTAATGCCCGATAATACGATCAATGCCTCTTACATTCATCGTCACGTATTCCGTGATGCCATAAACGGCATTTGGGGAGATAGCCTGGGAGCTGATTCGGCAGAAGATTCTTCAATAGAAAGAGAATATGCTTATCAGCCGGCTGTTGCCTGGAAGAAGAACGATTTACAGATCGTAGCCTTCGTGTACGACCGGAAATCATACGCTATCCTTCAGGCTGTTAAAGCGGAAATAGAACAGGAATAGTATTAATTATTAAATAGAATGTATCATGATTAGAAAGCTGGTATTGTTTATATTGCCTGTGTTACTGGGCTGTATGTCGTTCTGGGGGCAGAGTGTGCAATGGGTGTATGGAGATAAACCTGTTGAAGAAGGTGCAGAAATCACTGTGACGGAATATGATCCGGTAATGGGACAGATGTTGTTGGAAATGGGAATCCACAATAATACTGACAAACAACTGGATGTTTCGGTAAGTAAGGAGATTCAGGAATTGGCGGAAGGTGGAGGCGTGCAACTCTGTGTCGGTACTACCTGTTACCCGGAAGGTGTTCTCAAATCAGACGAGTTTACCTTAGAGTCTAACGAAACGAATACCTCTTTCCATGCCAATTACTTAATCCTGGATGAAAGTAAATATGGAAACAGTACGGTTATTTTCAAAATAACGGCCGGTGAGGAGACTGTTTCGGTAAAAGTTCATTTCAATTACTCCGGAACTGTTGCTAATGAAAACATCGGTAGGATAAACGGTTGGCAGATCTCTGCTGTAAACGGGTAGGCACTAGTGAAAGGCGCAGATGTCGGAAATGTATATTGCCAGATAGTAAATATCAATGGAATACCGGTTTACAAACAGTCGCTTCTCTCTGGGAGTGAAATCGTTACGCCTATACTGGCGGATGGTGTTTATGTGGTTACCCTTTATAAAGAAGGTAAAGTGCTGGCCTCTCAGAAAGTTTCTGTCAGATAACTCTTTGATAGCATAGCGTATGAAAAGAATTATACTTTTATTTTTTTTGTATTGCTTTCTTTCTCAGTCTCTCATGCACAGGAGAATGATCTTCCGGCTTTGGAATATCGTCGTGTTGTGGTCGCTGAGGAGTTAACTGCCACCTGGTGTGGCTACTGTCCGCGTGGAATTGTGGGGATGGCTGATATGAAAGCAAAATACCCGGACTCGTTTATCGGGATAGCGGTACATGATTACAGTTATAATTATGATCCGATGGGAGTGCGTGGATATGCCGACGGGCTGTACAGGTATTTTACCAGTTTGCCTAAAGTGTTGGTAAACCGGTAACGATCCGGCGATCCTTTTTACAATCTGGAATCGATGTATAAGCAGGAAATGGCAGAGCCTGTTATTTCTGCCGTAGCTCTTTCGGTCTCGTATGCCGATGAATCGAAGAATATATTATCGGCTACAATTCAAACGAAGTTTGCTTTTGCCGCCGAAGATGCCAGATATGCTTATGCAGTGGTTGTACTTGAGAATGAAGTGAAAGGAACTGCTTCGGGGTATGCTCAAACGAATAATTTTTCGGGAAAGAATGATCCGATAGGGGATTTCGGTTCATTGCCTTCTACTGTACCGGCTTCTCAGATGGTTTATCAGGATGTTGCACGTACTATCTTTCCTACATTTGATGGGATGGAGGAAAACCTGCTGTCAAAATTTGAGAAAGATGAAGAAATTAGCCTGACATACGATTTGGAAGTCCCCGGAAATGTCGTGAATAAGGATAATATGGAAGTTGTCGTTTTGCTGATCGACAGTTCGACCGGTGAAATTGTAAATGCAGCTAAAGCATCCGTTTCAGATGAAACAACAACTACTTCAGAGAATGTACGTGTTTCGAATATGGAAGTAACGGTTTATCAGGATGGTTCGTCAATATTGGTAGATTTAAAAACAGTTTCTTCCGGCAAGTGCTCCGTTGAACTGTATAATATACAGGGCCAGCATCTGGATACGAAACTGGTTCGCACTAATGGGCCGATTTCATTCGTACCTTCTAACTCGGGTATTTATTTTGTCCGGGTAACAGATGGAAAAGATACGGTAGTGAAGAAGATTGTCTATCAACGGTAAATTAAGAAAAAGCTTATAAGCTCTATGCCGAAAGGTTGCATGCTATTTCCTTAAAGCATGCAACCTTTTTACTTTTTTGTTTAATCGTATGATAATTCTTTTACCTTTGCACAGAGAACTGCGTACATTATGGATAAAGAATCACAGCACATCAATCAACTTAAAAAAGGGGGTATCTTGTCTTTCGAATACCTGTATAACTGTTGGAGTGGTAAGCTCTACAACTTTGTTATGCGCATTTCGAGGGGTGACGGTTATCTGGCGGGAGAAATTGTGCAGTATGTATTTATCAAAGTGTGGGAAAATCATGAATCTTTGGATCCGGACAAATCGTTTGGCGCCTATCTCTGTACGATAGCTAAAAACCAACTGGTAAATATTTATCAGCACCGGATGCAGGAATATTTATATCAGGAAAAAACTATCTCCTCCGAACAATCCGAAAATACGACAGAGAAAGAAGTTGATTACCATTTATTGGAAGAATATATCAACCCCCTGATCGAACAATTACCGCCAGCCCGTAAAGAAATATTCGTACTGAGCCGCCGCAGCCTGCTAACAAACAAAGAGATTGCCGAAAAGCTTCATGTTTCGGAAAACACAGTAGAGTCGCAAATAACCAAAGCTATCTCTTTCCTGCGCAGTAAGATAAACCAACATTATAGCCTCTCTATTCCGCTGCTTCTTTATTGGCTGTTTGATTAATAAAAGTTAAATAGTGAAACCTGCGTAACGGATTATATCCTGTTGCCTGTATACCCAATAGACATAACAAAATGGAAAAGACCGATTACATACAATTATTTGATAAATTCCTGCAAAAGCAGGCATCACCTGAAGAAGTGCAAACACTTATCCAGTGGCTGAAAAGTGAAGGCTCCTTTCAGAATTGGATAGATGAGGAATGGGATGCTGCCGCTTCTGCTATGGATACGGAGTTACAACAAAAATTACTGGGGTAGATAAAGGATAAGATCGGCCGGGAAAGAAAGATACAGTTGCCGGTGAAAAAACAACATCATAAACTTTATCAGTGGACAGCCCGTATCGCTTCGGTTATCATACTTTTGTTGTTAACAGGGATTTCGGTCTATCAGTATGCAAAACATCAGTTGGTTATGCCCGATATGATTGTTTCTGTCGAGAAAGGGCAGAAAGCAAATGTCGTTTTGCCTGACGGTTCAAAAGTATGGGTTAATTCGGATCCCAAGCTGTCATACGGTAGCCGTTTTAACCAGGAAGAACGTGTATTAACATTGGAAGGTGAAGCTTATTTTGAAGTAACGCCGGATAAAGAGCGTCCCTTTATCGTAAAAACGAATGAAGTGTCGGTTCGTGCTTTAGGAACCAGTTTCAATGTGAAAGCATACGGTGAAGATAATGATGTTTCTACTGTTTTGATGACGGGTAGAGTTGGGGTGACTTCTAATTTAGATCGTTTTATTCTGAATCCGAATGAGAAAATAGTATTCGACAGGCAGACCGGGCGTATGAACAAAAGCAGTGTGGAGGATACCGGTCACTATATCAATTGGAAACATCACATTTTGACCTTTAACGGGGAAACATTTGAAAATATCGCTCATACACTGGAAAGAAATTATAATACCCGGATAGTATTCGAGTCGGAAGCTAGGAAACAATACCGGTTTACAGGTACATTGGGTAATACAAGTCTGGAAAGCATATTGCAGATATTATCTCTGACCTCTCCATTGTCTTATGAAGTAAGAGATAGCGTCATTATTTTAAGTGAAAATGTAAATCAGAAAGCTTATTATGAGAAAGCATTGAAATAATTATCAGTATACCATGCTTAACATTAAATCAATTTATTAGGATGAAGAATACAGGTTAACTTTTCACAAAAAAAAGAATGGGACAGTGTCAGACACTATCCCAATTCATGATTAATCAACCGCACTTGGCTATCTCGCAAATAACAAGTGCAGGTATAAATACCATTAAGTCTACAAAATTATGAGATTTTTATTAACCAGGGCATATTATGTCCTTAAAAAACGGCAATTTAAGTCAATTAAATTAGTCTTGCTTATTTTATTGCTCTCTCCTTCACTGTTTGCGCAGATAACAATTAATGTAAAGAACCAGTCCATACGCCAGACCTTGAAAGAGATTGAGCGTTTGGGTAACTACCAGTTCTTTTACAATAATGATTTATCCAGTCTGGATAAGAAAGTATCCCTCTCTGTAAAAGATGAATCGATTGGGTCTGTAATGGATAAATTATTGGCAGATACGGATATCTCTTATAAACAGGATGAAAATAATCTGATTGTACTAACCTTGAAAGCGACTGCTGCCGGACAACAGACAGGCGACAACGTCAAAATCAAAGGTTCTGTATTTGATGACAATGGAGATCCTGTTATTGGTGCAAATATCGTCGTTGAGGGTTCCACCAACGGAACAATAACCGACATCGATGGAAACTTCTTTTTGCAGGTATCTAAGAATGCGTTACTGCATATTTCTTACATCGGTTATCTGGATCAGAAGGTTAAGATAGGTAATAATACAAATATTCGCGTTGTACTGAAAGAAGATACACAAACACTGGATGAAGTAATCGTGGTCGGTTGTGGTACAATGAAGAAAAGCGATATTACCGGATCTGTGGCTTCTGTGCGGTTGGATGAACTGAAAGATGGAGCCAGTACCTCGGTCGACCAAATGCTTCTGGGTAAGAGTGCCGGTGTAAATGTCGTACAGAGCAGTGGTGAACCGGGTGGCGGTTTCTCTGTAAACATTCGTGGTGCAAGTTCTATCAATGGCGGTGTCTCTCCGTTGTATGTAATCGATGGTGTGCCTATCGATAATTCCCGTCCTGTTTCACAGGGTTCGATTGTAGGGTTCAGTGATAACAGAAGTCCCAGAAACCCGATGTCGTCTATCAACCCTGCTGATATCGAATCGTTGGAAATCCTGAAAGATGCATCTGCTACCGCTATCTACGGGTCGAGAGGTGCGAATGGTGTTATCCTAATCACAACGAAAAGCGGTAAGGCTGAAAAGATGAAAGTAAGCTATTCCGGTTCTGTCGGGATCCAAAGCCCTTCCAACAAGCTCGATTTGTTGAATGCCACCGATTATAAGAGAGTGCTGAATGAGATTATCGATGCAGGTGGCAGTAGCGAATCAAATCGGGTTGGGAATATTGCCAATGGCGGAATCGGTACCGACTGGCAGGATGAAGTAACCCGGCAAAATGCGATTACTCATGAACATCAATTATCATTCTCCGGTGGAAATAGTAAAACATTTTACTATACTTCATTTAACTATGTTAATCAGGAAGGTATTGTAAAGAATACCAGTTTCGAGAGACTGGGAGCACGTTTGAATTTAAAATCCGACATCAACAACAACTTAAAAATAGGAATGAATGTGACCGGTTCTTATATGAAAGACCATTTTGTCGGTAACGGTTTCGGTGTCAATGAAAATGCCGGTGTAATGTATACCGCCTACAATTATGATCCGACTGTGGCTGTAAAGGATGAAGATGGTAAATATGCCTTATCCCCTATTCTGACACTCGATAATCCGATGGCTTTGGATGAAGGAATGACTTCCTATTCCGATACTTACAGGATTCTGGCTTCTGCTTTCGGAGAATACTATATCACAAAAGATCTGTTCTTAAGATTAAACCTGGGTACTGACTTTATGAATGAAAGCAGAAAGAGCTTTGTTTCAAGTCTGACCAAACAGGGTGGATTTTATGGTGGCATCGGATCAAACCAGAATTCAGAGAAAAGCAACTATGTCGTAGAAGGTACGGCTAATTATAGCAAAACTCTGAATAAACATAGTTTCGGTGGATTGGCCGGTATTTCCTATCAACGCTATGTAACCAGTTATCTTAATAACAGGGCGGCCGATTTCCCTAACGAATCGTTAGGAGCGGAAAATCTGAACCTGGGAAATCAGGAAACATTCAGAATGCAAAACTCTGTAACGGGAAACAGGCTTGCCTCTTACATCGGTTGTGTAAATTATTCGTTTGATGATCGTTATCTGGCTACGGTAACGTTCAGAGCCGACGGTTCTTCCCGTTTCGGTAAGAATAATAAATTCGGTTATTTCCCCTCTGCGGCTTTGGCATGGAGACTGTCTAATGAGGCTTTTCTGAAAAATATCAATCAGATCACTTCTCTGAAGCTTCGTTTGGGATGGGGTAGAACCGGTAATTAGGAAATTGGAGATTTCCCGGCACTCAGTACGTATCAGTCGGCCGGCTCTGCAATATGGGATGGTAAACAGGTTGTAGGTACCGGATCCGCTAAAATACCTAATCCCGATTTGAAATGGGAAACTACGGACCAAATAAATTTGGAACTTGATTTTGGCGTCTTTAATAACCGTATCAGTGGTGGAATCGATTACTTCTGGAAAAAGACAACCGATATGCTTTTGCAGTTACCTGTACCCCAGTCGACCGGTTATAGCAGTATCCTGTCGAATGTCGGAAGAATCGATAATAAGGGTATCGAACTTTTCCTAAATACGGTAAATATCGATACAAAAGACTTTAAATGGGAGTCGAACATCACATTTTCTTCCATGAGAAATAAAGTAAAGGATTTGGGAGGTATCGATGAGATCATTGTCGGTGCCGGTTATACGCATGTCGAACAAGTGGCTATCCGTAAACCGGGTCTGCCATTGAACTCTTATTATGGTTGGGAAGTTGCAGGCGTATGGTAGGAAAATGATGATTTCAGTGAAATGAAAGAAGACTACAAACCGGGTGATTTGAAGTATGTCGACCAGAATAATGACGGTGTCATTAACGATGCCGACCGCGTGGTGCTGGGTGATTCATTCCCCGATTTCCAATGGTCTTTTGGCAATACATTTACTTATAAGAATTTCGATCTGTATGTATTCTTTGAAGGTGTTCAAGGGGTGGATATGCTGAACGGTAACCTGATCGACGGTTATTTCCCGATCAACTTCAGACGTAATAAATTCGCTGAACCTTATTTGAACAGATGGACTCCGGATAATCCGACTAATCAATATCCGTCTTTTGTGGATCCGCTGAAGCAAGGTCGTAAGGTGGTTAACTCCCGCACCTTGTTGGATGCTTCGTATGTGAAGCTCAGAACCATCCGTTTGAGCTACAAAGTTCCTAAGTTCAGTAGTTTGATTCAGTCTTTGCAGGTGTATGTGGCAGCAGACAATCTGTTGACATTTACCGACTATGTTGGATTGGATCCGGCAGTGAACCCCAATAATAACTTTAACTTCAGAATGGATTTTAATGCATATCCCAGTGCAAAATCATTCATTTTCGGTGCGAAGATCGATTTTTAATGAACCATGTAAATAAAGAAATATATGAAATCAAGAAATAAAATAACAGTCTGCCTGTTTTCCTTATGCGGGCTATTGTCGCTACAGGGATGCGAAGGTATCCTGGAGGAACCTGTAAAATCGCAATTTACGGGAAGTACTTTATTGGCAACGAAATCGGGTATCGAGTCTGTGTTGGTGGATGCTTACGCTAAAGACGGTGGAATCAGAGATGTGATAAAAAGAGGTGAAATGACTACTGATATCATGTGGCAAACAGGTGGAGGTGAGAATGGAACAGCCGTACCATTGATTAATTTCCGTTGGGATTCATCCAGCACTCTGGAGGCTTTCAACTGGATGAATCATTGGGAAGAGATCAGGAACGCAAATATTGTACTTGCAAATACACCTAATGCGTCTGGATTTAATAGTGAAGCTGAACGGACCGGCTTACTTGCTGAGGCACGATTTATCAGAATATGGGCTTATTATCAACTGTGGGATCAATTCGGTCCTGCTCCTCTTCGGAAAAGTTTGGATGACCCTCTCGAGTTGCCACGTGCAACAGATGAAGAATTTAAAGAATTTATGGAATCGGAATTGAAAGCCATTATTCCAGATCTTTATGAAACAGGAAAGCAACCGGCTTATGGACGTGCTCATAGAGGGGCCGCTCAAACACTACTTTGTGTCTGGTATTTGAATACGCATCAATGGCAAAATTGTGTAGATATGACTCAGGAGATTATATCTAGCAATAAGTTTGCTTTATGCCCTGATTACAATAAGATGTTTGCCTTGGAAAATGAGAAAAATGAAGAATTTATCTGGGTAAAGACTTATTTGGCAAATAGCGGTCAGACAAATAATATTCTGGCAACAAATCTGCCTTGGGATTTTTACAAGGGACTTGATGGTGGTATAGAAGGTGTCATTAATGAGAAATGGTCAAACTTTGCCTCTCAATATCGTTTTTATGATGATTTTTATTATAGCTTTGCTCTTGAAGATCAACGTAGAGGACGTATATTGACCAAGTATGAAGATTCGAAAGGTAAAGTAGTAGACCTTCTTGTCGATTATGAAGATGCTACTCGTGGAATGAAGTATCCGCCGGATCCGAATGCGTCGGCCAATAATCATGGTAACGACTTCCCGTTTTTTAGGTATGCAGTTGTTTTATTGTCCAGAGCTGAGGCTTTGAACGAATTGAATGGTCCTAATCAGGAATCTGTGGATTTGGTAAATCAGATAAGAAACAGGGCAGGTTTGGGTAGTGTCAATCTTTCTGATTTTCCTTCTAAAGAAGCACTGTTGGAACAGATCTTGAATGAAAGAAAATTAGAGTTCTGGAACGAAGGAAAGCGTAGAAGAGATTTGATCCGTACAAATCGGTTTATCAAATGTGCTCACGATCGTGGTATTACCAATGCTAAAGATACCCATGTGTATTTTCCTATTCCTCAATCGGCGATAGATGCTAATCCATTGCTAAAACAGAATGATGGATATTAAAATTTATTATTACCATGAATAAAGCAATATTACTATTAACAGCCTGCACCGGTTTAGTCCATACAATGGATATGATCGCTCAGAAACAAAGGCCCAATATCGTTATTATCTATACCGACGATATGGGAATAGGCGATTTGTCGTGCTACAACAGCGGGTGGGTGGCTACCCCTAACATCGACAAACTGGCTTCGCAAGGCTTGAAGTTTAATCATTATTATACCTCATCTCCGGTAAGCTCCCCCTCGCGGGTGGGGCTTACTACCGGAATGTTTCCGACGGAGTGGGGCATTAACACCTTCCTGCACGAACGGAAAGGCAATGCCGATTGCGAGCAATGCGACTATCTGGACAGCGATGCGCCTACAATGGCCAAATCGCTGAAAGCCGCCGGTTACGCAACCGCTCATATCGGGAAGTGGCACATGGGTGGTGGACGCGATGTAGGCGATGCGCCTCAGATACCGAAATATGGTTTCGATGAATATGTGACGACTTATGAAGGCCCCGATCCCGATCCGCTGATTACGGCATCCAACTGGATATGGAGTGAAAAAGATAGCATCCAACGCTGGGATCGCACGGCTTACTTTGTAGACAAGACATTGGATTATCTGAGCCGTCACAAAGATAAACCTTGCTTCGTTAATCTCTGGCCGGACGATATGCACGATCCCTGGATCCCGTCATCCGGTTTCTATCCGTTCTCTGAAACCTGGTTGACCCGCAACAACTTCGTGGCTGTGCTCACCCAGTATGATAAACAGATCGGACGTTTGATGGAAGGCCTCGGGCGCTTAGGGATACTTGAAAACACATTGGTTATCTTCACCAGTGATAACGACGCATTGCCGACCTTCGACAACGCACGTACCAACGGTCTTCGCGGCTCGAAGAACAGTATCTACGAAGGTGGCGTCAATATGCCTTTTATCGTCAGCTGGCCGGGAACCATCAAAGCCGGAGAAACGGACAACGAGAGTGTAATCAATGCTGTCGACCTTTATCCCTCTTTATGTCGTATCGCAGGAGCCAAACTGATCGACGGCTTCGAGTATAGCGGCGAAGACATGAGTCAGGCATTGCTGGGAATAAAGACTCAGAAACGTACCAAAGATATGATGTGGGACTTCGGGCGCAACAAATATTCAATAAACCCCAGAAAAAGCAACGCAGTCCGCATTTGGGTATCCGGCGGGATAATTGGAAGTTATTGGTCGACTCGGACGGAAAGAATATCGAATTCTACGACATGGTAAAAGACCCGCACGAAACGACAGACCTCTCGGCCCGCCATCCCGAACTCTGTTCGGAACTGAGCAAAAGGTGATCGACTGGTATTTTACCAAAAGGAAAGTGAGTACGAAGTAAACCTGTATTAATATTGCTTAGTGAATAATATCTTTAGCGGTATAAGTATCAAAACATACGATATAGCATCCGGCAGGTAACTGCCGGTTATGCTATAAGCTACAAGTTAGCACGCAATAGAGAAGAATCCGAAACAATAGTGCCATACCTGCCGGCATGAGTGTCCTGGATGACCAAAACAATAGTGCTACCACCTGCCAAACCGGCTAAAAACAGTTTCCCACAAAGCAATTCCAACTTTAGGTGTCAGCCGTCACTACCTCCAGCTAGCTGAGATATAGCAAATTATACTGAAAGGAGAATTGTTTTGGCTTTTTTTAAGAAAAACACGACAGAGTGTCCTAAACGACCATCCATAAAGAAACGGACAGGCATCGAAAGGCAAACGGATAGGCATCGGATAACAAACGGACAGGCACCCATTTTTAAAGGTCTGGTGTTTTGAAATGTTAAGTCCTTAGTTTTGATTTCAAAATAAAGGACTTCTGAGTTTAAAAGATTGGTATTTTTTCGGTTGATCAGCATAGCCTGGCTGAAACCAACAGGGTTCAGCGTATCTGTCTATTCTTTAGTTTGTTACAAGACAAATGAAACGTGAAGGCAAGATGTTGAAGTGACATTGAGAGAGCCGGTTTGTCAAGCTCGAATGGCTAAAACCAATCCGGGGAAGCAATCAAATCTAATTATTCCCTATCTTTGTGAAGTTGTAATACAGAGAAACGCTTTATGGAACGCTTTGCCGCAATCGATTTTGAAACAGCCAATGGGAAACGCAGCAGTGTATGCAGTGTAGGTGTCGTGGTTGTTGAAGACAATAAGGTAATCGACCAGGTATATAGCCTGATACGCCCTTATCCCAACTATTATACCCAATGGACGACAGCCGTTCATGGACTTACGCCTGCCGATACCAACGATGCACCCGACTTTGAAGAAGTCTGGGCGGTAATCGACCCGAAGATCAAGGATCTGCCTTTGGTGGCTCATAACAGCCCTTTCGATGAGGGATGCCTGAAAGCGGTTTTCCAGACTTACGAACTAGCCTATCCCAAATACCAGTTCTATTGCACCTGCCGCCTGTCGCGGAAGATGTATCCTTTCCTGGTCAACCACCAGTTGCATACGGTGGCGGCCCATTGCGGTTACGACCTGACCAACCATCACCATGCGATGGCCGATGCATACGCCTGTGCGCATATCGCGGTCACAATGATGCGCGAGAAAGGAGTCAATACTTTACAGGAATTATTATAACGGTTTTTCATTTACACCTAGGTCTAATTTGATTTAGAGGTAGGTGTAAATGAATTTAGAAGGGGCTGTCCAAAAAGTGGATAGCCCCTTTAGTTATTGTTTATTTCGGTAAAA
>JAJPZM010000367.1 GCA_021204335.1 Parabacteroides sp.
AATGAATTGGCCGCATAACAAAAAAAGAAGGCATCCTTTTTAGGACACCTTCTTTAGATAGTTGCGGAGGCAAGACTCGAACTTGCGACCTTTGGGTTATGAGCCCAACGAGCTACCACTGCTCCACTCCGCGATATAGTTTGCATTCATTATCTGATTGCGAGTGCAAAGGTAGGGATATTTTGTTACAAAACAAATTCATTGCAAGTTTTTTTTAATATACTTGGTAGAACCAATCTTTTTAGGTACTTTGCACACAGTTTTAATCAAAATGTGCAATACAATGCCGATGACAGTTTCTAAAACACGCGAAATGTTGGTGGATGTGGCCAGGCAATTGTTTGCCCGCATGGGGGTTGATAATACGACAATGAACGATATTGCACAGGCTTCCCGGAAAGGCAGACGTACGTTATATACGTATTTCAAGAGCAAAAATGAGATTTATCTGGCTGTGGTTGAATCGGAGCTGGATCAATTATATAAGATGCTGCTTGATGTTGCCGGAAAGGATTTGCCGGCCGACGAAAAGCTAATGACATTCATTTATGCAAGACTGGACGCTATCAAGGCGCTGGTGTTTCGTAACGGGACGTTGAAAGCGAATTTCTTTCGGGATATCTGGCGTGTGGAGAAAGTCCGAAAGAGTTTTGACATTCGGGAAACCGAATTATTGAAAGGTATTCTGGATGCCGGAGTGGAAGAAGGTATTTTCGAAATGCCGGATACGGAAATAACGGCGGTTGTGCTTCATCATGCCTTGAAGGGATTGGAAGTTCCTTATATAAGAGGTATTATGGGAGATAATATCAGCCAACGAATCAAGAGAAGAGATAATGTAATGAATTTAATATTCAACGGAATAAAGATAGAGTAAAACCAGAGATGTTTATTAATGCAACAGGGTTTTATGTGCCTAAAGATCGGGTGCACAACCAACATTTTTTGGAATTAAACGGGTTGACAAGCGAGTGGATTGAACAACGAACCGGCATTAAAACCCGGTCCAAAGCTAAACCGGAAGAGACAATTTGTACCATGGGTATGGAAGCGGTGCGTGATGCACTACCTAAATTACCTTATGATATAACAGAAGTGGATTTAATTATTTCAGCTTCTTATTCTCCTTACGATACGGTTGCTACTGCAGCTCACTATACACAACGGGAATTTAATATTACCAATGCGAAGGCTTTGTATCTGTCTTCTGCCTGTTCTTCCTTTCTGAATGCACTGGAAGTGGTGGAAGGTTATTTTGCCATGGGAAAAGCGACAAAGGCGTTGATCCTTTCGGCCGATAAAAATTCAGCCTATTACAATGAAACTGATCCGAAAGCCGGACATCTCTGGGGAGATGCTGCCGCCGCTTTCTTCATTTCGAAAGAGCGGGTGACTGAAAAAGATCCGCATATCCTGGAAGTGTTTACACAAGGTTTGGGACATTTGGGAAAAGGACCGGACGGCGTTCAGCTTCGTCCGCGCGACGGTGGCATTATGATGCCGGAAGGCCGCGATGTGTTTATTCAGGCTTGTACCTACATGCCTAAGAATGCACTCTGTCTGTTAGAGAGGAATGGGTTTACGCTGGATGACCTGACTTATTTTATCGGTCACCAGGCAAACATGCGTATCATATCTAACATAGCCAAGCAATTGAACCTGCCGGAAGAAAAGTTCCTGCATAACATAGAGGAATTGGGGAATACCGGTTCGGTAAGTTCTGCGCTGGTATATGCCCAGAACGACCATACGTTTAAGAAAGGCGACCTGGTTTGTCTCACTGTATTCGGTGGGGGATATTCAGCCGGTGCCTGTTTAATTCAATGTTAATTATTAAAATAGAGATAGTATGAAATTATTAGAAGGAAAAGTAGCTATTGTAACCGGTGCTGCACGCGGTATTGGTAAAGCCATTGCTTTGAAGTTTGCTGCCGAAGGTGCGAATATCGCATTTACAGACCTGGTTATCGACGAAAACGGTGAGGCAACTCAGAAAGAAATCGAAGCATTAGGCGTAAAGGCAAAAGGTTATGCTTCTAACGCTGCCAACTTTGAGGATACTCATAATGTGGTAGCTGAAATCCAGAAAGACTTCGGTCGCATCGATATCCTGGTAAATAATGTCGGTATTACAAAAGACGGCCTGATGATGCGCATGAGCGAAGGACAGTGGGATGCTGTTTTGAATGTTAACCTGAAATCGGCATTCAACTTTATCCATGCCTGCACCCCGATCATGATGAAACAGCGTTCGGGTAACATTATCAATATGTCATCTGTGGTAGGTGTTCATGGTAATGCAGGCCAGAGCAACTATTCAGCTTCTAAAGCCGGTATGATCGGTTTGGCTAAATCGGTTGCCCAGGAACTGGGTTCACGCGGTATCCGTGCCAATGCAATCGCTCCGGGTTTTATCATTACGGATATGACTGCCAAATTGCCGGATGAAGTGAAAGAAGAATGGAATAAGAAAATTCCTTTGCGTCGTGGCGGTACGGTTGAAGATGTGGCAAATGTAGCTACATTCCTTGCTTCCGATTTATCTGCATACGTATCCGGACAGGTGATCCAGGTAGACGGCGGTATGAATATGTAATATGGAAGTTATCTACGAAGACAATCACATCATTGCGGTAAATAAAACTTGCCGCGAGATTGTATAAGGAGATAAAACCGGTGATACTCCTCTTTCGGAAATGCTCAAGGCGTGGCTGAAAGAGAAGTATTGTAAGCCGGGAAATGTATATATCGGTGTAGCCCACCGCCTGGATCGTCCCGTTAGCGGCGTCGTTCTGTTTGCCAAGACAAGCAAGGCTTTACCTCGTCTGAACGAAATGTTTTGGGTAGGAGAGGTGAAAAAGACTTACTGGGCAATCGTAAAGAATTGTCCGCCGGCCGAAGAAGGTGAACTGGTAAACTGGTTGGTTCGTAACGAGAAGCAGAATAAGAGTTATGCTTACGATACGGAACGTCCGGATTCGAAAAAAGCGATCTTGCATTATAAGGTAATTGCCCGTTCGGACAATTATTATCTGCTGGAGATCGATCTGAAGACCGGCCGCCATCACCAGATACGTTGCCAGTTGGCAAAGATGGGATGCCTGATTAAAGGCGACTTGAAATATGGAGCCGACCGTTTGAACAAAGACGGCGGTATCAGTCTTCATGCCAGCAGCGCCGAATTTATCCATCCGGTATCGAAAGTACCGGTAAAGATCGTAGCCTCTGTCCCTGATGATAATTTGTGGAAAGGTATTTCTGAGGGGTTATAAAGAAACACGGAGTATATAAAGTTATAAAGGTACAGCAATGAAATGTAGTCAAGTATTTTGTTGCTGTACCTTTTTGTTTATCTTTGTCTGTTGTTATTGTGTTGTTAATTTAATGAACAGACCATGAAAAAACTTTTGACGGTATTATTATGCTCGGCCTCTGCAGCTATGGGGTTGGCACAACAGCAAACTTATTTTACGAATCCGGTTATTCGCGGTGATGTGGCCGATCCATCTATCATGCGAATTGGTGAAACCTATTATGCTACCGGAACTTCTTCGGAGTGGGCTCCTTATTATCCTGTGTTTTCATCTGTCGATTTGGTGAACTGGAAGCAAACCGGGCATGTGTTCGATGAAAAGCCTGACTGGATCAAGTCCTCTTTCTGGGCTCCGGAATGGTTTTATCATAAAGGGAAAGTGTATGTGTATTATATGGCACGTAAAAAGTCGGATAATATCTCGTGTATCGATGTGGCGGTGGCCGATTCGCCTACCGGCAAGTTTAAAGACTACGGCCCTGTTGTCGAGTTCGGGAAAGAAGCCATCGATGCCTTCGTGCTTGAAGATAACGGGCAGCTTTATATCATCTGGAAAGCCTACGGGCTGGACGATCGTCCCATCGAGTTGCTTGCCAGTAAGCTGAGCAGTGACGGGTTACATTTGGAAGGTGAACCTTTCAGCCTGCTACGCGACGACGAAAGACGCGGCATGGAAGGCCAACAATGGTTTAAGATGAACGGCTATTACTACATTATATATGCTATCAACGGTTGTTGCGGTCCCGGCAGCGATTATGCAGTGGCGGTTGCCCGTTCCAAAAAGTTGGCAGGACCGTACGAGAAATATGAAGGCAACCCTATCCTGCATGGGGGGGGAAAGATATCCTGTCGATCGGACATGGAACAATGACTACCACTCCCGACGGCCGTATGTTCTATCTTTGCCATGCCTATAGCAAAGATGCCGATTTCTATCAGGGCCGCCAGCCGCATCTTCAGGAGCTGGTGATGGGAGAGGATAACTGGCCGCGCTTCGTTACCGGCGAGTATGCCTCTTTTGCACAACCGATGCCTTTTGTCGACTGCGTGCAGGAACCTATCTTCGACTTTACAGACGATTTTACCGAAACGGCTCTGCGCCCCGAGTGGACATGGAACTATCCGTATGCCGATGTGAAAGTAGACCTGAAAGGTGGAAATTTGTCGTTAAGCGGTTCGCCTAAACCGGGAGTCGGTACGGGAAATGCGCTTTGCCTTCGTCCCACAACGGCCGATTATACGCTGGAAACAGCCGTAGCAAACCAGAACGACAGCTGGAAAGGAATTGTGATGTATGGCGATGACAAGAACCTGTTAACTTTCGGTTGCGAAGCTGACCGACTGAAACTGAAAGCCATCCAGGATGGCAAAGAAGTGATGCTTTCGAACATCAAGCTTCCTGCTCCTTCCCTGTATCTAAGGATGAAAGTGACGGACGGCATTCATTGCTCGTTCACGTATAGTGAAGATGGCAGCAAGTGGAAAGAAGTCGAATACGACTTGCTGCAGTCTACTTTGAAATCGCTTGTCCGCTGGGATCGTATTTCACGTCCGGGATTGTATCAGCAAGGAGATGAACCGGCCATTTACAGTTATTGCTGGTTAAAGAACAACTAAAGAAATCGGAAGGCTTATTCAGGTTTACTTTTGGCAGCCTGGTAAGCCTCCAATTGTGCTTTCGACTTACTCTGCGTAACGATATATACGCCCGAAAAGACCAGTACGACAGCAATCCCCTTCATTACCCCGAACGTATCCATTCCCCAAAGAACGGCAATCAGCGATGCAACAATCGGTTGCACATAGTTATACATGCAGGCAACCGTCGGGCGCAACAGCGTTTGTCCGATAGGGATAAACAGGTAAGACAGGAAAGTGCCCCCTATTACAACGTAAGCGATGTCCAGATAGATCTCTGCAGGCAGATTCGCGAAGTCGATTGCCGAAATATGATTGAAAGTGAACGGTATCGTACAGATGGAAGCGTATGTAAACATCCACTTCATCAGCGTGACGGGAGAGTAGCGGCCTATCAGCCCCTTGAACAGTACAAAATAGAAAGAGAAACTGAACTGTGCCAACAGGCAAAGTAGGTCGCCCCATATATTACTGCTTTTTCCTCCGCTGGCAGCGGTTGCCTGGCTGCTCAGAATCAGAAGTAACGCCCCCGCCGCCCCGATAAATATGCCGAGTACCTTTTTCCCGGTGACAGGCTCTTTCAGATAGAAGGCTGCTATAATCATCGTAATAATGGGCGTCGTAGTAGTAACGATAGAGGCATTAATCGGTGAGGTCAGAGAAACTCCGAATATAAAAGACCCCTGATTCAATACAATCCCCAGCAACGCGGCAAAGAGCAACTTCATCAAATCCTGATGGTTAACATGCTCCTTTTTTGTAAAGAGCGAAGCCTGCCAGAATATGACGGCTGCCCCCACCATGCGGAACGTAGTCAGCGATAACGCACTGATAGGACCTGCAATTAATACTGCTTTCGATACGGGAGACATCAGCCCTCACAAAATATTAGCACTCAGCATCGCCAGATGCCCTTTATAAGCCTGAGATTTCATTTTTGCCTTAATTAAACAGAAACAAAGGTAATGGGTTTTTGGTTTATGGCACTCTTTTAGAAGAGAATTAAAATTTTTGGAGAAATAATTTATGCTCTATATCGCTTGATATTCATTTATATGTGTATTTTATTTAGATTTGTTAAGAAAATAAATGGTGTATAATGCTTGCTAATATTATTATCATCGTTTATATTTGTGGGACATATTCAATATGTCATATATATAATACATAATTATAATACTATGGAAACATTGAGGATAAACACAGAAACTACAACTTTGGTTGATTTGGTAGAAGATTCTCTACTAAAATATATTAAGGAGAAGAATTTGAAGCCAGGTGACCGATTACTTCATGAAGAAGAATTATCAGAACAGTTAGGAGTAGGGCGTAACGTTGTAAGAGAAGCATTAAGTCGCTTGCGTTCATTGGGTATTTTGGATAGCCGTAAGAGAAGAGGGATCGTTCTGCAAGAACCGGATATAAAGAAAAATTTGGAGAAACTGATCAACCCTCAGATATTAAGCAGGGATACTATTATTGATCTGCTTGAACTGCGGTATACTCTTGAACTAGGGATCATTCCTACGTTATTTAATCGGATAACCGATGAGGATATCAAAGACTTGGAAAGTATTTTGGCGAAAGAGGTCATTCTGGAAGGAGTAAGAGTGTCAATGGAAGATGAATTGGAATTTCATTCCCGTATGTATACTATTACAGGAAATCAGATTATTATGGATTTGCAGCAAATGTTAATTCCAATGTATTGGTTCATTCATGATAATTATGATGAATTTGAGGTATTCAACAGGAAGATAAAGCAGGAGAGACTTCAGGCTTCGCATAAAGATATTCTCCAGTCTTTGAAAAGTAGGGACAAGAAAGATTATGAAGAGGTAATTAAGCGTCATTTGATGGCTTATCAGTTGTATATTGAAGAATACAGGAAACAAAGTTATTAAGATGGATTATCAACCTTAAATGAATGGGTTATGGAAAAAATGAAAATTAAAGGGCTTGTTGCTGCCACGGTTACACCGATGGAAAAGAATGGCGATATCAATATCGCTGCGATTGATACTTATGCCGAGCATCTTATAAAGCTTGGAGTAACTGGTGTTTTTGTTTGTGGAACTACGGGGGAAAGCCTATTTCTAGATACAGAAGAACGGAAGAAAGTGGCTGAAGCTTGGATGAAATTCTCTGACAGGCTTAAAATATTAGTTCATGTCGGTAGTACTAGTTACAGGATGTCATCGGAATTGGCTGTTCATGCCAGTCATATAGGTGCAGATGCCATATCTGCCATGGGACCTTGTTTTTTGCAGCCTAATCGAGCGGAAGAATTGGTACAGTTCAATAAAATGATTGCAGAGAAAGCACCTGAAACTCCTTATTATTATTATCATATTCCTACAACCTCGGGAGTAAATGTCGATATGTCTGAGTTTTTGAAAAAAGCGTCTTCTGAAATTCCGACATTGAATGGTATAAAATATACTTCCTATAATTCGATGGAAATGCAGGAATGTATAAATTATGACGGAAAAAAGTTTGATATTTTGCATGGCCATGATGAAACCTTGATTACAGGGCTGATGCTTGGTGCTACAGGAGGAATCGGTACTTCTTACAATGTTTCTGCCCCATTGTTCAATCAGTTACTTTGGGCATTTAATGACGGTCAGCTTCAAAAGGCAGTAGATATACAGGCGGAAGCTAACAAACTGATCCGTATTATGGTTAAGTATGTTAATGCAGTTGTTGGTATTAAGGCTATTCTTGCTATTATGGGGGTTGATTGTGGCCCTTGCCGTTTACCATTACAAAATCTCTCGGTTTCAGAATTTAAATCTTTGGAAAATGATTTGAAGACAATCAGTTGGTTTTAATGGAATAATACTAACAAAGAAGTTCGTAAGATGAAAAAGTCTGCTAAAATAGTTGTATTTGTACTTTTATCGGTCATTTTATCAGGAATGAGCGTACAAAAGGTTCAGGCAGATGTTGTTGATAAAGCCTATGAATATCTTTTGAGGCAGACGGAAGACAGCTCTTTCTGGAATAAGGTTCATGCTTTGGAATTCCTTTGCCAGGTTGGTTATAAGTCGCAAGCAGAAACTATTTTAAAGAGGAATTTGGAGGCTGTATCTTCTGTCCCTCAGGAGAGGATTGGGTATTTCAGATGTTTGTCAAATGCCGTATCAAATGAAGATGAAAGAGCTTTTTATATAGGAAAGATATTGGAGGTATACCGAAGTCCGGATAGCTCGGATAAAATACATGCTGCTGAAAGTCTGACGAAACTAAAGGTTGCTTTGAAAGATTATCCGGTAGTTGTGATACCTAATGATACTGTCGGGAACGCTTTATTGCAGGCTTATGTTAAATGGGGATTTGTTTATAACTCAGTTTCCGATTCTTTGGATTATACCTTGTTGTTTTCGGCTCTTGATTCCGAAAATGAGATTGATCGTAAAATTATGGCTTATGGTTTAAGCTATATGGGGACTTTTGATGCTGTTCATTGGAAAAAAATAGTATCGTCTGCTTTGGCAGAACCATTGGATTCGCCATGTACAGTATTTTTATTGCATGGTGCTGCTGCTACTTGTCCGGATAAAATAACTTTTAAGGATGAGATCAGGCAAATAAAGCTAAGGTTATATAATTTGGTCGTTTCCAATGATAAAACGAATCAGTATGAAGCTTATGTTGCTTTTGGGAAAATAGGAAATCAGGAAGATTGGTCATTCATTAAGGATTCTTTTGAAAAAGGATGTGAATCGAATGGTTTGATCAGTGCGGAAGGGTGGAGAGATATACAATCAGCCCAAGCGTATGCGATCCTGAAAATGAACAGTCAACAGAAGAACTCCGGATTTACCTGGTTGGATTGGTCAGTTGTCGTTGTTTTCCTTTTGCTGATGTTATGGATTGGGTATTCTTCTTTCAAACAGAATAAGACAGCCAGTGATTATGTATTGGGGGCAGATCCATGAATTCCATGATGATTGGAATATCATTGTTTGCTACTCTGTTAAGTACATTGAGCTATTTGGCTTATCCAGGGGAGATGATCAAGTATGGTCCGGTTGTTTTTACAGGACTTGCAGCTTTTCCTGTAGCCAACTGGATTGTCGGTAAATACCTGATTCCTCGTTTTATGTCGATGAAAGTAACAAGCGCTTATGAAATTCTGGAAATAAAGTTAGGAAAAGGTACCCGTAATCTGGCTACGATATTTTTTCTATCCTTACGGTTTCTCTGGATGTCAACGATTGTCTATGCAACTGTTGATTCTGCACTTATCCCCATATTAGGATTATCCCAGGAAATGGTGCCCGCTGTCAGTATCATACTTGTATTGATTACGGTTGTGTATACTACTATGGGGAGCCTGAAAGCCGTTGTTATGACAGATGTTCTGCAAACCGTTGTCATGTTTGTCGGAGTTATATTGGCTATTGTGGTTATTGGTTGGAAAGTCGGCTCCGTCGATGCCTTTTTTAATCCTTCCCTTTTTGACCATTGGGAACCGGTTGACTTTTCTATCAATGCAACAAAAAGGATGACTGTCGGTAATATTTTTATTATGACATTGGTTTGGCAGGTTTGTACTGCGGGATCGGATCAGATGGCTATCCAACGATATCTGGCTACTAAAGATGCTCGTACAGCAAGCCGTTCGTATAAGATCTCACTGGCTGTCTCATGCGGTATTCAGCTATTGTTGGCTATTGTTGGATTGATGGTCATGGCTTATTTTACTTATTTCCCCGGGCAGATGGCAGAAGGTAGTACTATATACCAGGATGCAGATACCTTGTTTCCCCGATTCATTCTGATCGGGTTGCCTGCCGGTATTACCGGATTGATAGCGGCTGCTATTATGGCTGCTGCTATGTCTAGCCTGTCTTCCGGTTTGAATTCTTCTTCCACTGTGATCCAGGAAGATATAATCAACCGGGTACGGAAGAAAAAAGCGATCCTGTTTCTGATTTGAAAATGATAAAGACAATATCTGCTGTCCTGGGTATTGTAATCTCTTGTTCCTGTTTCCTGATTTCTTATGTAACGGGAAATTTACTGGATGTTGTGATTAAAGTTGTAAATCTGGTAGTTGCTCCTTTGTTTGTATTGTTCTTTATGGCATTGTTTATTCCGTTTGCAACTAACAGGGGATCTGTTATTGCCGGATTGACATCCTTGCTCACTGCTGTTTTGATCGCATTCTTTGAAATATTCCGGATAAAAGTCCTGTGGATTATGCCCGCAGCTTTAATTACCGGTATTGTAGTTGGTGTTATATGTAGTTATATGGAATCAAAGTTGTTAACTCTAAAAAAGTAAATGATTATCCGCATGATGTCCGTTGATTTATTGAACATCATATGAATGTTT
>JAJPZM010000464.1 GCA_021204335.1 Parabacteroides sp.
AAATATTTATTTAATACATACATTTGCATCTGTTTACAACAAGAAGACATTATAGACCGTTTAATTTAAAAGAACAAAATGAAAAAGTTAGTTGCATTTGCTGCTATCGTTGCAGCCGTATCTTTCACATCATGTGGTAACAAGTCTGCAGAATCTAACGCAGAAGTTGCTGAAACTGAAACAACAGTAGAAGAAACAACTCCTGCCGTTGTTGAAGAAGAAACAGTAACAGAAGAAGTTGCTCCTGCTGAAGGTGATTCAACTGCTGTTGCTGCTGAAGCAGAAGCTGCTCCTGCTGAATAATATTCAGTAATCAGTTGAAAGGAAAGTCTGTATGCTTACCCCATACAGACTTTTTTGTTTATAAACGTATAATAATTATGAAAAGAAATCAGCTCATCATTCCTGCCATAGCATTGCTAAGCCATGCAGCCTTGGCACAGACTCCGGTCGATATGAATCTGTCGTTGCAGAATATAGAGATACAGGGCAAGCGTTTTATCGGTCTGAACGGAGGCGAAGTGAAACGCCTGCAAGTCGAAAACAACCTCAGTAGCATGACCGGTACGGTGTCGGAGGCTTTCCGTCAAATGCCTTCCCTGGTAACCGATATTGAAGGCGGAGTCACCTACCGCGGTTCTTCCAAAGCCGGTGTGCTTATCAACGGAGTGCCCTACGGACTACTGGAAGAGTATAGCGGGGATGTGCTGATTCAGTTGCCGGCTCTCTTCTTCAATCATATCTCCATGTCTGCCCTGCCGGATATATCGCTGGTACCCGACGGGGATGCCGGTTTGCTTAACCTGTCGTCCTCCTATTACACGAAAGAGGATTCGCCGCTGACGGTTACGCTGGGGGCCGGCTTACAGGAACGTTACAATGCAGGAGCTGTCGTGAACCTGCATCCGGGCAAGTTCCACATTGTCGGGAAATATAATTATCGCAGGGAATACCGCAAGCGTTCGTTCGATAAGACGACAACGACGGAGACAGGTACGACCATCATGAATAATAACGCCGCCGCACGTCCTGATGTACATCTGGCTGATCTGAGTGTCGGCTACGATCTGACTTCAAAAGACTTGCTGACCGTATATGGTTTATATCATCTGATGGATTATAGCCGCTACGGCGGAATCAATAATAAGGTATTGAATCTGGATGGTAGCGTAAAGAGCCAGATGACCCGTCACCGCTACAACGACCAACGCCAGGATGCATACGCAGTCGAAGCCCGTTGGAACCATCAGTTTGCAAATCCGCTGGATCGGCTGGACGTTACATTTGACTATAATGACTTTGGCTATGACGAGGATAACTACTATGAGAACGAAAAACCGGGTACCGGTATCATCCTCAAGAAAGACAACATGTTTATCAATCAGGATAAACACAATTACTATCTCTCTGCCGCATTCGGTAAGTCGTTTGCCGGCGACTGGTATCTGAAAGCCGGTTATATCGGCCGAATCAAAGATGAAGATTACAGGACGGAAACCAACGACATCAACCTGGATGACGGTGCCTGGACGCCGGCAGCCAATGAATCCTATGACTTCTCTTTCAACCGTAACACACATCTGCTCTATGCTTCTGTCGATAAATGCTGGAACAACTTCTCTGCCGAAGCCGGTTTGCAGGGCGAACTCAATACACAGAAGCTTAAATCGTATGACCGCAATACTCGCTTCCGCGTTTATCCCTGCGTGAAATTATCCTTGCAGACAGGTAAAGCCGGCAGTTTATCATTGAGTTACCTGCAACGTGTGATCCGTCCGTATGGAGCCGATCTGAATCCGTTTATACAGTATGGCGATCCTACCCATCTGACACAAGGTAATCCGGATTTGAAAGATGAGCTTATCCACTCTCTGGAACTGTCGTATCTTGTAACGACTAAACATTTCCGTCTCTCCCCGGCACTTTACTACCGCAACAAGTCGAACCGGATCATGGAAGTGATGAACGAGGAGTCTGTCTGGCAGAAAACGAATATCGGACATAGCCAGGCCGTAGGCTTTGAGCTGTCGGCTAACTGGAGCCCGGTTCGTCTTCTTAACATCGGTTTCTCAGGAAACGTTTATCGTGATGAGATCGACGGCCGTACGGTGGGCTATGATGAGAAGAAGTCGATGGTTTGTGGCGACCTGAAGGGAAGCATAAGCATTAATATTGCTTCTACGACAGAGCTTCAGCTGGATGGCTTTTATATTTCCGACCAGCTGACGCCGCAGGGGGAAATAAAAAGCCACAGCACTGTGAATGCCGGGCTTTCTCAGTATTTCATGAACCGTAAGCTGCGTGTCAACTTGAGTATCAACAACATCTTCGACGGATTGGAAGAGAAAACAATCATCGATACCGATAAGTTACAGATGGAACAGATCCGTAACCGCGATGCGCGGGTGACGTGGTTAATGCTGACTTATAGCCTGTAAAACTTGAAGTTTATATGACGATAGGCATAAAAGTATCTTCTCCCCCTGGTTGACGCCCTGTAATGTCAAGCATGGGGGAGTTACTTTTTCTTGGGTATATAAAGTATCAATCGTATAGACTGGTCATAGGTAAAGTAGTTCCATACCCATTCGATCAGAACCATCAGTTTGTTCTTGATGCCAAGGATAGAACGGAGATGTACCAGCATCCAGACCATCCAGGCAATAAATCCCTGTAACTTTAATTTTTTGAGGTCGGCTACAGCTTTGTTTCGTCCTATGGTTGCCAGTGTCCCCAGGTTTTTATAGTGAAAGGCTTTGAGCGTTTTGCCGGCTTCCATCCGTTTGAGGTTATCGGCAAGCAAGCAGCCTTGCTGGATAGCGACTTGGGCTACTTGCGGATGACCGTTGGGTATTCTTCTTCCGTCTGGAAACAGACATCACCGATAGCAAATGTATTAGGCATTCCCGGCATCTGGTTAAACTCGTTCACAGTGATCCGTCCACCACGGTTTAGCCGTTCTTTATCGATATGTTCAAAATGAGTGGCAGTTACACCGCTGACCCATACGAGTGTTTTAGCTGTGATTGTAGAATTGTCGTTCAACATTACTTTTCCATCCTGATAGTCTGTAACCCGTTTGTTTAGGATAATATTTACTCCCATTTCTTTCAGAAACTTCTCTGCGTTGGCCGATGCTTCGGGAGACATTGCTCCGAATAATCTCGGGGAACCTTCCACCAGATAGATGTTCATTTCCGGCTGTTTCAGGTCGGGATAGTCTTTCGGCATGACGAACTTCTTCATCTCTGCCAGTACACCCGATACTTCAACACCTGTGGCACCACCGCCTACAACAACTACATTCATCAAAGCCTGCCGTTCTTCCGGATCAGTACAGATGGTTGCCTTTTCGAAGTTGGATAGCAGGGTATTTCTGAGTTCGAGTGCTTCCTGAATAGTCTTCATCGGCAATGCCTGTTCTTCGATCGTCTTGTTTCCGAAGAAATTGGTGATGGTGCCGGAGGCGATCACCAGATAGTCGTAGCTTAATTCGCCTATGGAAGTCTCGATCAAGTTTCGTTCGGCAATAACGGCTTTCACTTCGGCCATGCGGAAGTAAAAGTCTTTTTCTTTCTGGAATATCTTTCGGAAAGGAAAGATGATCGATCCCGGTTCCAGCCCAGAAGAAGCTACCTGGTATAATAAAGGCGGGAACTGGTGGAAATTGTTCTTGTCGATTAAGACTACCTGGAAGTTACCTCCTCTCAGTTTATTGGCTAGCTTTAATCCTCCGAAGCCACCACCAATAATAACTACCCGTTTCTTATTTGTTTTTGCGATGTTGAAGCCCATGATCTCTCTATTTACGTTTATAATAGAACAATCGGGAAGGAAATAAGTTGAGGGGTAATGCGACGGATAGCTTGAATTATAGGTGAAGAGTTTCTATTATGCAAGAGGGGTAATACTAAAATGTAAATACCCCTCTTGTATGCTATATTACCGGAGTCGTATCCGGGATAACGATTGTTACAATTCCATTAATATCTTTTTCAGTACTGTCTGTGCCGAGATTTCGCGATTGGCGGCTTCGGGAATGACGATGCTTTGAGGGCTTTCGATCACGTCGTCGGTAACGATCATGTTACGGCGGACGGGAAGGCAGTGCATGAAGTAGGCGTTGTTGGTAAGCGCCATCTTTTCGCTGTCGACTGTCCAGACGCGGTCTTTGCTTATTACCTGGCCGTAGTTCGGATCGGTGTAGGCAGCCCAGTTCTTGGCATAGATGAAGTCGGCGCCTTCGAAGGCTTTCTTCTGGTCGTATTCAACGCGGGCATTGCCTACGAATTTCGGATCGAGTTCATAGCCTTCGGGGTGGGTGATGACGAATTCGTAGTCCGTTGCGTTCATCCATTCGGCGAAGCTGTTGGGGACGGCCTGCGGAAGAGACTTCGGATGAGGGGCCCAAGTCATAACCACTTTCGGACGGGCAGTCTTTTTATATTCTTCAATGGTGATTAGGTCGGCAAAACTCTGCAACGGGTGGCGGGTAGCCGCTTCCATGCTGAATACAGGGCGACCTGAATATTGGATAAATTCGTTCAATATCTTCTCGTTGTAATCGTCTGCTTTGTTTTCGAAGCGTGCGAAAGAACGTACGCCGATGATGTCGCAATAGCAACCCATAACCGGGATTGCTTCGAGCAGATGTTCCGGTTTGTCGCCATCCATAATGACGCCTCGTTCGGTTTCCAGTTTCCAGGCTCCCTGGTTTACGTCGAGCACCATCGTGTTCATCCCCAGATTTATGGCTGCCTTCTGGGTAGAGAGGCGCGTACGCAGGCTGGAGTTGAAGAATATCATTAACAGCGTCTTGTTCTTGCCCAGTTCAGTAAATTGGAAGCGGTCTTTCTTGATTTCGAAAGCCTCGTTAAGCGCCTGGCGAAGGTCGCCTAAGTCTTGTGCACAAGTGAAATGTCTCATATTTTTATTGTTTCTTATTTGTCCGTTGCCGGTAATAATATATTTATAAGTAGTAAGTTCCGGCAGTGCCATTGGCCCGCGGGCATGGAGTTTCTGCGTGCTGATGCCTATCTCTGCCCCGAAGCCGAACTGTGCGCCGTCGGTAAAAGCTGTAGATACATTGGCATAGACGCAGGCTGCATCGACCATTTGTTGGAACAGGCGGATGGCTTTTTCCGATTCGCTGACGATGCTTTCGCTATGCTTCGAGCTGTAGCGGGAGATATGCTCCAACGCTTCGTTAAGCGAAGCAACTGTGCGGATACTCATTTTATAATCGAGGAACTCAGTGCCGAAACTGTCTTCGGTAGCCGGTTGCAATAAGGCTGACGGATAGATGCCATCGAGGGCGGCATAGGCTTGTTCGTCGGCATATATTGTCACGTTACTGTCTTTTAATTTACTGCAAATATACGGCAGGTCGACGAGGCGGCCTTTGTGGATGATGAGGCAATCGAGCGCGTTGCAAACGCTTACGTGACGGGTCTTCGCGTTGTTTACGATCGCTTGCCCTTTCTCTTTGTCACCGTCTTTGTCGAAGTAGGTATGGCAAATGCCGGCTCCGGTCTCGATTACCGGCACGCGGGCATTGTCGCACACGAAATTGATCAGCGCACTGCTTCCGCGTGGAATGATTAGGTCGACCAATCCGACGGCATTCAGCAATTCTGCGGTAGCTTCCCGATCCGGAGGAAGCAGCAGGCAGATGGCCGGATTTATGCCGTGACGTTCCAATACATCGTGAATGATAGCAACCAATGCCTGGTTAGAGTTATCGGCATCCGATCCCCCTTTCAGTACACACGCATTACCACTTTTCAGGCAGAGCGAGAAGACATCGAAAGTGACGTTCGGGCGTGCCTCATAGATCACGCCGATCACACCGAACGGAACACTTACTTTGCGTATCACCATGCCGTTCGGGCGGGTAACCTCGCTCAATTGTTTCCCAAGCGGAGAGGAGAGGGAAGCTACGTTGCGCATATCGCCGGCTATGCCTGCCAGACGTTCCGCCGTTAGTTTCAAACGGTCGTATTTGGGATTGGCGGGGTCCATGCGTGCCAGGTCTTTTGCATTCGCTTCGAGCACTTCGGCCTGCCGGTTCATTAACTCATTTGCCGTATCGGCAAGGATATGGTTAATGGCCTCGTCACCCAGCGTAATGAGCTGGCGCGAAGCAACGACACTTTGTCGCAGTAGTTCGGTGATGTTTGTTGCCATATTATTCTTGACACTGTTTTTTCCGATTACTAAACAAGCTCCGGTAATGCCACTGGCTATCAGGTTTATTACCTGCCCGCTCCCTAACGGGTGTCCGAAAAGCTGAAACCCGTTTACGATGCCTCCGATAAGGAATAAGATAATGGCAATCCAGCTGAATATCCAGTTGGCACGCGTACGGCGTATTGTAAGACACAATCCTGCTGTAACAAGTAATAAGCAGACGATTATCAGGTTATAGGCCGCTATCGTTACTATCTGTGGCGACGCTATAATGGGTATATCTGTTTCCGGAAGCGTATCTCCCAATAAGGACAACCCGCCTACACCTCTGAGCAGTCCGATAACGATCATCAGGAAAGATGCTATTGATAACCAATATTTCTTCATAAGCATTAAACTGTTGATCTATATATAAGTAATCGTAATGTACCAAGGGCTTCATGTCGCGTTGTCCGATCAGTTTTGTAGCTTCGCGGCTGTCGTAACCCGCACAACCGACACCAATCTGCTCGCCTGCTTCATTGATGATTTTCACAATGTCGTTTTTCTCGAATTCACCTTTGATGGCACTGATACCAACCAACAGAAGACTTGTTGCGCGGTGACCGGTTAACGCCTTTTCCGTACCTTTATTAATATGTATCTCTCCTTTGGCAAAACCTTCGGAGTGGGCGATCCATTTCTTTACACTGCTGACCGGTTTGGCTGCCGGGATAAAGCGGGTACAAACTTCCGTACTTCCTTTAACCAATAACCGGGGCAGAATGTTTTCTTTCTTCCCGTTCCCGATGATAACGGTAATCCCTTCGTCGGCCACTTTCTGTGCGATACTGCATTTGGTAAGCATACCGCCTCTGCCGAACGACGACTTGCTGGTCTGTACGTATTCTGATAAGTCCTGTTTTCCCCCGTCAATTTCACGAATCACGGACGCTGCCGGGTCGGAAGGGTTACCATTGTAGATGCCATCGATATTACTCAGGATAATAAGCGCATCCATTCCCATCATCGTAGCGATCAGTCCGGACAGTTCGTCGTTGTCCGTAAACATCAGTTCGGTAACGGAGATCGTATCGTTCTCGTTGACGATCGGTATTACCTTATTCTCGAGCATCACTTCCATGCAGTGCTTTTGGTTGAGGTAATGCGTACGGCTACCGAAATTCTCTTTGGTGGTGAGTACTTGCCCACAAGCAATATGGTGCTCGCGGAACAACTCGAAATAGCGATTGATCAGTTTCGCTTGTCCGACAGCCGAGTAAAGTTGGCGGGCGGAAACCGGGTCGAGTTTCCTGCCCGGTTTCACTTCACTGCGTCCCGATGCGACAGTCCCTGATGAGATCAGTACGACTTCCACACCTTGTTGATGAAGTTCGGCAACCTGGTCAACCAAAGCTGACATGCGGGTAATGTCCAGCGAACCGTCTTTTCTCGTTAGGACATTACTGCCTATCTTTACTGCTATCCTTGTAAACTGATATGCCATTTTCGTATTCACCTTTATTTATTGTCTTTATCGCGTATTTCAACCCGGCGGATCTTTCCGCTGATCGTCTTGGGTAGTTCGTCGACAAATTCTATCACGCGAGGATATTTGTAAGGGGCAGTAACGCGTTTTACATGATCCTGCAACTCCTTAATCAAAGCTTTACCTGCTTTATCTTTATAATCTTTAGCCAGTACGATGGTGGCCTTGACCACCTGTCCGCGTATTTCATCGGGGACACCGGTGATGGCGCATTCCACTACTGCCGGGTGTGTCATTAAGGCGCTTTCCACTTCGAACGGGCCGATACGGTAGCCGGAACTCTTGATCACATCATCGGCACGGCCGACAAACCACAGGTAGCCGTCTTCATCGCGCCAGGCAACGTCGCCGGTGTAATACATACCGTCGTGCCAGGCTTCGTGAGTCAGTTCGGGATCGCGGTAATATTCTTTGAAGAGGCCGATCGGTTTGCCGTTGGTGGTGTGGACTACAATCTGACCTTGTTCACCGTCTTCGGCACGACTTCCATCGGGACGGATCAAGTCGACGTCGTATTGCGGGTTGGAAACGCCCATTGAGCCGGGTTTCGGTTCCATCCAGGGAAAAGTAGCAACCGTAAGGGTTGTTTCCGTCTGTCCGAATCCTTCCATCAGCTTGATACCAGTCAGTTTGTAGAAGGCTTCAAATACGGCAGGGTTCAGGGCCTCGCCGGCAATCGTGCAATATTGTAGCGATGACAGGTCATATTTTGTCATATCTTCGCGTATCAGGAAACGGAAGATCGTAGGAGGGGCGCAGAGCGAAGTTATTTTATAATCCTGTATCTTCTGCAACATCTCTGCAGGGGTGAACTTCTCGTGGTCGTAAACGAATACGGTTGCTCCTGCAATAAATTGTCCGTACAATTTACCCCAGACGGCCTTGCCCCAACCAGTATCGGCGATCGTCAGATGCAGACTGTCGCGATGCAGATTGTGCCAGAAACTACCCGTTACGATATGTCCCAGCGGATAAGTAAAATCGTGTGCAACCATTTTCGGATTACCGGTCGTTCCTGAAGTAAAGTACATCAGTGAGATGTCATCGTTACTGTTCGGATGTGCCGGACGTACGTAAGGAGCGGCATTCTCGATTCCCTTGTGGAAGTCTTCGAAACCTTCCGGTATTTGCGGACCGACCGATACCAGTTTCTTGATAGACGGAGATTCCGGTATGGCATCGATGATATGTTTGGTAATTATTTCTTCTCCGGCACAAACAATCATCTTGATGTCGGCTGCGTTATTGCGGTAAACGATATCTTTCTTTGTTAGCAGATGGGTTGCCGGAATAACGACTGCGCCCAGTTTGTGCAGAGCAATGATAGAGAACCAGAACTCGTAACGGCGCTTCAGAATAAGCATGACCATGTCACCATGTCCAATGCCTAACGACTGGAAGTAAGAGGCCGTCTGGTCTGTATATTTCTTCAAGTCGGCATAGGTGAAATCAATATGTTCGCCCTGGTCGTTCGTCCAGCACAGTGCTAATTTGTCGGGTTCTTCGGCAGCCCATGCATCTACAACGTCGTATCCGAAGTTGAAGTTCTCCGGAACCTTTATTTTGAAGTTCTTGATAAAATCTTCCTGCGACACGAAGGTTGTCTGATCTAAGAATCTTTCTAACATAATTTTAAAGTTTATAATATGATAGCCAGAAAACTGACTTTTTCACCGTCCAATGCTTTCATACCGTGTGGCAGCTCGGAATTGAAATAAACACTGTCGCCTTCTTTCAGGATCAAATTTTTATTATTGATTTGCAGGAGCATGCGGCCTTTCAGAACCATATTGTATTCCTGGCCGGGATGAGAATTCAGATAGATAGGCTCGTCTTCCGGGTTCGGATGAATGGTAACCATGAACGGATCAGCTTTGCGTCCGGCAAAACCTGCTGCCAGCGACTGGTATTTGTACGCTTTCGTGCGCTCAACGGCAATACCTTTATCCTTGCGGGTAATAAAATAGGAACTCATCTTAGGCTCGTCGCCAAACATTAATGTGGTCAACTCCACACCATAAGACTGTGAAATCTGGTGTAAAACACTGACTGAAATATCGACTGTGCCGCTTTCCAGTTCCAGGTATTGCTCCGTAGTCAGGTTGCATACCCCGGCGATTTCTTCAGGAGTAATCTCCAACGCATCCCGCAATCCGGCAAGACGCTCGGCTATCTGTTTTATCTGTTCGTTCATCTCCGTAGATTATTAATATATTTATGTTGCCCCAAACTTATAAATAAAAAGCAAAATGACTAGAGAAATAAAGGGTAGAATGTTATTTGGATATTTTCTTTGGAAATAAGAATGTTAAATGTTATATTTGCCTTAATGTATGGGGAGTGCCTTGAATTTTAAGAACTGAAAGTTGTTGAAAAACGGGGTGGTTAACAAAAATCTAACAAAAAACAATAGTAATAATGAATCGAAATATCTTTGGGTATTATCTGATTAAGAATATATGCAATCTAGTTATTCTTTCTTTATTTAAGCTGCAAGGTAAATGTGTTGAGTGTATATATAAAGCGGATCCGGTAATAAAGTCGCATGTTAATTCTGATAACAGAAAATTGT
>JAJPZM010000027.1 GCA_021204335.1 Parabacteroides sp.
GGTTTATAAAATAATAGGTTGAGATGTATTACCTTATATTCTTTCAGGTGAGGGGAGAGAGGATCTGGCAGAGAGGATTGTGGAGCAGGTTGTGGAAAATTTCCACACTGTGGCGTTCCCTTTCCACAACAATCCACATATATTCTCGTCCACAGGCAGAACATTTTATCTTCCATTCCTGTTAAGTTATAAGAGTTTATGAAATAAATCAAGACCTTTTGCAAACTTTGGCATGGATTTCGTAGTTCTATTACCAGAATCGTAAGTGGACGTTTCTACATTTAAACCGTTTTAAGAAAGAAAAGATTATTTCTGAGTATCTATTTAAGTCTGCAAAACAAAAAAAGCATCTGTTGGGGATGCTTTTTTTGTTTTGTTACGTTTGTTTCTATACATTTGTGCTCGTAAATAAAAAAAAAGACCAATTATACCATGGAGCACGAAATGCCACAAAAATCAGCACGAATAGAAGTTGTTGACGCACTGAGAGGGTTTGCCGTTATGGCTATTATGTTTATTCATAATATAGAACATTTTAATTTTTATGAGTTTCCCGAAGCCTCGTCCGCTTTTATGAAGTCATTAAACGGAGGAGTTTGGGATACGTTGTTTTTCCTGTTCTCGGGGAAAGCATACGCTATCTTTTCACTGCTGTTCGGCTTCAGCTTTTTCATCTAGTATAATAATCAGGTAAAGAAAGGGAAAGACTTTCGCTTGCGCTTTTTATGGCGGTTGTTCCTGCTGTTCCTAATCGGGTGTTTCAACGGGGCATTCTTCCCGGGGGATATTCTTGTGTTGTATGCCATTATCGGGGTAGTGCTTATTCCGGTTTGCCGGTGGAATGACAAGGCGGTGCTTATAACGGCTATTATCCTGATGCTTCAACCAGTAGAATGGGCGAAGTTCTTCTTTGCAATGGCTAATCCGGATTATGTGGCATCGGCCGAACTGTGGCTGGAACATCATCATCGCATGTATCCGTTCCTGAGCCAGACAAGTTTCTGGGCTATGATCAAATCCAATTTGTGGGACGGACAACTTTTCAGTATTCTATGGGCATGGAGCTACGGGCGTTTTTTCCAGACGGCTTCGCTGTTTATGCTGGGAATGTTATTGGGATGCAGGCAGTTGTTCGTTAACCTGGCAGAACACCGTACTTTCTGGCTGCGGGCGCTTCTGATCGGTGCCGTTTGCTTTATACCTTTTTATTACCTGTATTTGTCTCTGCCCGATTTGCTGGTAAATAAAAGTATGCTGACGCCGATGAAAACGATTATTTCTTCTTTCCGTAATTTCTCGTTTATGTGCGTGCTGGTTTCGGCCTTTGTATTCCTGTGGCAGCAGATCGCTACGCATAAAGTGTTGCATGGCCTGGTGCCATACGGTAAAATGAGTTTGACTAACTATCTGACTCAGTCGATAATAGGCTCGTTTATCTATTTCGGATATGGATTGGGAATGTACAGATACCTGGGTGTTGCGGCTAGTTTCGGGGTGGGAATCCTGCTGTTTGTCCTGCAATTGGGATTCTGCCATTGGTAGTTAAAGAATCATAAACAAGGCCCGTTCGAGGGTGCCTGGCGTAAAGCAACCTAGATTTGTTCCTGATTTTTGGCTAAAATATATATCTTTGCGTAAGGTTTTAATATAATTAAATATGCCATCAGTCCTTATAGTTGAAGATGATATAACTTTCTCTTTGATGCTTACTACCTGGTTAGGTAAAAAAGGCTTTGAGGTGAAAGCATTAAGCTCGGTTTCAGATGCGAAACGTCAGATAGAAAATACAAGCTACGGCTTGATTTTGTCTGATTTACGTTTGCCGGACGGCGACGGAATAGATTTACTGAAATGGGTGAAAGGGAAACATAGTGCTTTGCCTTTTATTATGATGACAAGCTACGCGGAGATACAGACCGCTGTGCAGGCTATCAAGCTGGGTGCATCCGATTATATTGCCAAACCGATTAATCCCGAAGAATTGCTGGGTAAAATCCGCGAGGTTGTGAAAACGGCTGCCCCGGCGGAGCGTCCTGTTGCCAAACCTTCCGAAGGAGATGGTTATATCGAAGGACAAAGCCCGGCTGCCCGGCAATTGTTCGACCATGTACGTTTGGTGGCTCCTACGGATATGTCCGTACTGATTACCGGGGCGAGCGGAACGGGTAAGGAGTATATTGCCCGCCGCATCCATGAACAGAGCAACCGCAGTAAGGCACCGTTTATCGCGGTCGATTGTGGTGCGATCCCTAAAGATTTGGCGGCATCCGAGTTCTTCGGCCATGTGAAGGGCTCTTTTACCGGTGCGATCGATAATAAAACCGGTGCGTTTGTGGCAGCTCAGGGGGGGACGATCTTTCTGGACGAGATAGGCAACCTGACCTACGAAGTACAGGTGCAGTTGCTTCGTGCCTTGCAGGAACGCAAGATAAAACCGATCGGTATCAATGATGAGATAGCCATCAATGTACGCCTTATTTCGGCTACCAACGAGAATCTGCGTACCGCTATCGAGAAAGGGGAGTTCAGGGAGGACCTTTACCACCGTATCAACGAATTTACCGTACGCATACCCGATCTGAAAGAGCGGAAAGAGGACTTGCTGCTGTTTGCCAATAGTTTTCTGGATCAGGCAAATGCGGAATTGCAAAAAGATATTATCGGCTTCGATAACGAAACGATCCGTATTTTCCAGTCCTATTCATGGCCGGGCAACCTGCGGCAGATGAAGAATGTCATCAAATATGCCACTCTTTTGGCTACCGGCAGGTATATCACCCGCCGCGAACTTCCCGAAGAACTGACGGAAGCTCTTGAAAAAGGAGCCCGTATCCTGTTGAAGGACGAAGCTCACGAAAGCGAGCTGATTAAACGTGCCCTGCAGGACTCCGGCAACAACAAGACACGTGCCGCCCAATTGCTGGGCATCGACCGAAAAACACTTTACAATAAGTTGAAATTATATAATTTGGATTGATTATACCTGTTCTGTATAAACTAAAAGACATCTTTTCATGTTTACGGGAAAACTAAATTTTTCAGACAAAAAACATGATGATGAAAACAGAAAAAGTCTTACCCGTTGATCTTTACAATACCGTATCCACCCCTGAGCTGACGCTCGAAAGCTCGTTGAAAATACTGTATGTAAAAGACGGTGAGAATCACGAATTACTCCCGCTCGATTCCGGTACGCTGGCAATAATCTGTACCGGAGGTTCCTTTAATTGCAGGGCATTGCACCAGGAATATGACGTAACAACCGGACAATTATTTTGGTAGCCAGCGACGATGTGATGGAAATAAAACCTTTCCGGTCGACCGGCTTTTCCGGAATTATCGTCTACGTTTCGGAAGAATTGCTTATCAACCGGCAACGCCTTGTTTACCGCGATATCCCTTTCGACGAGATCGAGGAAACGAAAACCTACCTGAGCCTGGTCGAGTCGCAGATCGAACAGATGAAGGACATGCGTGCCAAGGTAGTCGAATCGTTATTACGTGCCCTGATCATAAATTTGCAACAGAAAAAGGTTGTCTCGGAAGTGCCTAAAACAGAAAATTCATCGTTTTTCCAACAATTTGCGACATTAATTAGTAGATTTCACCATTCTCCTGCGTACTTTTATGCCGAGAAACTGGGAATCTCCTCGCAAGAGCTGAATATCCGCTGCAAGCAAGGTGCGGGAATATCGGCTGCCGAGTGGATCAGCGAGTTCGTATTGCTGGAAGCAAAAGACCTGTTATCGAAGACCCGTTTACGCCCGTCGCAGATCGCAACGATGCTGGGCTTTGCCAACCACGACACCTTTTCCCGCTGGTTCCGAAGGCATACGGGCGAGATACCTACTGAGTGGAGGTAACATTAAAGTTAGATACGATGAATTTATTATTTGAAAATAGCAAGATTAAGGGTAAAGTGATTTTGTCGGGCACGCTGCATGAAAGCCCGGTTTTATTGAAAGATAAAACATTGTACAAATTTATCTGGGTACTCTCCGGAGAGATAGAGTTGGATGTCGACCATCAGCCGGTGGTACTCAAGGCCGGACAGCTGCTTACGTTGTCGCACTTGCATCACCTGGAGTTCCTGCGGGTGGACGGTGAGTATCTTTCATTGCTTTTCAACAGTAATTTCTATTGTATCTATGGCAACGACCATGAAGTGTCGTGCAACGGCTTGCTGTTCCACGGCTCTTCGCACATCGTCGTATTCGATTTATCCGACGAAGAACGGCGGAAGATCGATACCCTGACCGGCATTATGTGCGAGAAGTTTGCCAGCCGCGACCACCTGCAGGAGGAAATGCTCCGCGTGCTCCTGAAACGCTTTATTATATTATGTACGCGTGCCGCTGAAAACAGGCAGGGGGTAAGGCAGGAAAACGGGATGCAGTTTGAGACGATCCGTAAGTTTTACGTGCTGGTCGATACCCATTTCAAGGAAAAGAAGCAGGTGCAGGAGTATGCCGACATGCTGAATAAGTCGCCGAAGACGCTTGCCAACCTGCTCTCTGTCTACCAACAGCCGTCGGCTATACGCGTCATTCATAACCGGATACAGGCGGAAGCCGAGCGCCTGCTGCTTTACTCTACCAAAAGTTCAAAAGAGATAGCCTTGCTGCTTGGCTTTGAAGACCAGACCACTTTCAGCCGTTTCTTTAAAAATGCCACTGGGTTGAGCACCACCGAATACCGGAAGAAGAACAAAAACACTACGGAAAATGCCGGAATAGACAAATTGCCAACTAAATAGGTGAAATGACCATTACCTTAACTGCTTGCATTCTCTACTTTTGTATCGTTATCCTTTGCTTTTTAAGCGAAGGCGATAGATAATAAATATTAGCGTATAGATAAAATTTTCAAACAATTGGATTAGCAGGAATGTTCTGTTAATAACAAAGTCAAAAGAGGAGAGATGTAAGATGAAAGAGTATGATGCAATTATCATTGGTTTTGGAAAAGGTGGCAAAACACTAGCCGCAGAGTTGGGAACCCGGGGATGGAGCATAGCTGTGATAGAGCGTTCGTCGGAAATGTATGGCGGAACCTGTATAAATATAGGCTGTATCCCCACCAAGAAACTGGTTCACATGGCGGAAGTCACCTAATACCGTAAGCCTTCCTCGTTTGAGCAATTTGCCGAAGAATACCGGAAAGCGATTGAAGAAAAAAGGCATTGACCGCCCTCTTACACAAAAAGAACTTCGACAACCTCGACTCGAAAGACACCGTAACCGTTTATACCGGCGTTGCTTCCTTCCGCTCTCCCCACGAAGTAGAAGTGAAGATGGGAGATGAAACCCTGTTGCTGGAAGGTAAAAAGATATTTATCAATACAGGAGCTTCCACCGTTATCCCCCCCCCGATCAAAGGATTAGAGGGGAATCCGTTTGTCTATACAAGTACTTCGATTATGGAACTGGAAAAGTTACCGCGCAGGCTGGTGATTGTAGGCGGCGGTTATATCGGATTGGAGTTTGCTTCGATCTTTACCGGCTTCGGTTCGGAAGTAACCGTACTGGAAGGCGGCGATACGTTTATTGCTCGCGAAGATCGCGATATTGCCGAAGCGATAAAAGGCGTTTTGGAAAAGAAGGGCGTCACTATCCATCTGAACGCTTTGGTACAGTCGATTGAACACAATGACGCCGGAGCTGTTATTACTTATAAAGACAGCAAAAGCGGAGAAGAAATGCATCTTACGGCCGATGCCGTCCTGCTGGCTACCGGCAGGCGCCCGAATACGCAGGACTTGCATCCTGAAGCAGTAGGCGTGGAACTGACCGAACGCGGTGCCGTAGTGGTCGACGACCACCTGCGCACTACCGCCCCGAACATCTGGGCAATGGGTGATGTCGTCGGAGGACTCCAGTTTACCTACATCTCCCTGGATGATTACCGCATCATCAAGGACGAACTGTTCGGCAACGGCCAACGGACGAAAGACGACCGTATGGCGGTTGCTTACTCAGTATTTATCGACCCACCCCTGTCGCGCTTGGGAATGGGCGAGAACGAGGCAAGGCGCTCCGGCCGTAAGATAAGCGTAGCCAGTATTCCGGCAGCCGCGTTTCCCCGGACACGTGTTTTCGATAAGACAGACGGGTTGCTGAAAGCCATTGTGGATACGGAGACAAGCGAGATACTTGGATGCACCCTGTTCTGCGCCCAATCGACAGAAGTCATCAATACTGTAGCGATGGCCATACGGGCAGGAAAAGATTATACCTTCCTGCGCGACGCCATTTATACGCATCCCTCGATGAGCGAATCGCTCAACGATTTATTCGGATTAATAAAATAATAAAACATAAAAACAGAAATGAACATGAAGAAAGCAGATATCGGACTGATCGGGCTTGCTGTTATGGGCGAGAACCTGGCACTGAATATGGAAAGCAAGGGCTTTACCGTTGCCGTATATAACCGTAGTGTCCCCGGCGAAGAAGGCGTAGTCGACCGTTTCGTAAACGGTCGCGGCAAAGGCAAGAACTTTATCCCGACCCATTCCATCGAGGAGCTGGTCGATGCCGTGAAAAGCCCGCGCGTCATTATGATGATAATCAAAGCCGGTGCTCCGGTTGATGAAATGATCGGACAGCTATAGCTCCACATGTCGCCGGGCGATGTGATCATCGACGGTGGCAACTCCGATTTCCACGACACCGAACGTCGTGTGAAGGAAGTAGAAGAAAAAGGCTTGTACTTTATCGGTACTGGTATATCCGGTGGCGAAGAAGGCGCTTTACATGAGCCATCTGTTATGCCGGGCGGTTCACCTGAGGCATGGCCGATCGTAAAAGACATCTTGCAGGGCATTGCCGCCAAGCTCGACGACGGTACGCCCTGTTGCCAATGGATCGGTACAGGTGGCGCCGGCCATTTTGTCAAGATGGTGCACAATGGCATCGAATATGGCGATATGCAGTTGATATCCGAAGCCTATTCCCTGCTGAAACATCGCAAGGGCTTGGAGGATGACGAAATGGCGGTTGTCTTTGAAGAGTGAAATAAAGGTGAACTGGACAGTTTCTTGATCGAAATCACGAAGAATATCCTTCGTTTCCGCGACGAGGATGGCAAGCCGATGCTGGACAAAATACTTGACGTTGCCGGACAGAAAGGTACCGGCAGATGGAGCGCTATCGCCGCCATGGATGAGAGCGATCCGCTGACATTGATTACCGAAGCAGTCTATGCCCGCCTGCTTTCCGCCCTGTATACTGAGCGCGAAAAGGCCTCCGGCCTGTATCCCGAACCGGTCGAGCTGGGCGAGAACCTGTTTGTCGAAGAGATCCGACAGGCGTTGTATGCTTCGAAGCTGATTTCGTATGCACAGGGATTCTCCCTGATCCGCCGCGCTTCCGAGCATTATGGCTGGCAACTGGATTACGGAACCATCGCGCAAATCTGGCGGAAAGGGTGTATTATCCGTTCAGTTTTTTTGCAGAAGATTACGGATGCTTACCGAAAGAACCCGGAACTGGAGAACCTGTTGTTCGACGGCTTCTTCCGCAGCAAAATACAGGCAGCCCTGCCATCTTGGCGTAAAGTCGTTGCCGAAGGCGCCCTGAGCGGCGTTGCCCTGCCTGCCATGAGTGCCGCCCTGAGCTATTTCGACGGCCTGCGCAACCTGCATTCGGCAGCCAACCTGATCCAGGCGCAGCGCGATTACTTCGGTGCGCATACCTACGAACGTACCGACCATGACCGCGGCATTTTCTTCCATACCAACTGGACGGGAGAGGGTGGCAATACCGTTTCCGGAATATACAACGCATAACGAGTGGAGGATTGGAAGACGAAAAGAGCTGACGACCAACTACTTGTTATATTCGGAGCTTCGGGCGACCTGACAGGACGCAAGCTGCTGCCGGCACTTTTTGAACTGTTCATCGGCGATATGTTGCCCGAACATTTTGCCATACTGGGTGCAGCGCGCACCGCGTTTACGGATGACGAATTCCGTACCGAACAACGCAAACATATCCTGGAAGCGCGGGGAGATAAGGAGACAAACAGCGAAGATCTGGATAAATTCCTACGGATACTTTTCTACCAGGCATTCGATTCGACCGATTCCGCCGAGTATGTGAAACTGAAAGACCGTATCCATCTGCTGCAACAGCAGGAAAGCCTGTCCGACAGGATTATCTATTATCTGGCCACGCCCCCGCTGATGTATGAGCTAGTTCCGAAGTATCTCCAGGAAAACGGTTTGAATACGGCCGAAACCGCTGAAGGATGGCGCCGCGTAATCGTGGAGAAACCGTTCGGTACCAGCCTGGAAACGGCACAGCAGCTGAACAAGCACCTCTGCCGCATCTTCGATGAAAAGGAGATTTACCGTATCGACCATTACCTGGGAAAGGAGACGGTGCAAAATATCCTGGTGCTCCGCTTCTCCAACGGCATCTTCGAGCCCCTCTGGAACCGCAACTATGTCGATTCGGTAGAGATCAGCGCCTCCGAGACACTGGGTGTCGAGAACCGCGGGAAATATTACGACGGGGTAGGAGCCCTGCGCGATATGATCCAGAACCACCTGATGTAACTGATGGCCTTTGCCGCGATGGAATCGCCGGCGGTGTTCGATCCGGAGCCGATCCGCGATGAGATCGTGAAGGTCTTCCGCGCCATCCGTCCCTACACCGTCCGCGAGATCAACGAGCAGGTCGTGCGTGGGCAGTACGAGGGCTATCGCGAAGAAAAGAACGTGGCTCCCGACTCGACGACGGAGACCTACGTCAGGATGAAGTTCTTTATCGACAACTGGCGTTGGAGCGGCGTCCCGTTCTATTTCTTTACCGGAAAGAAACTGCCGGAGAAATCGTCGGAGATCGTGATCCATTTCAAGTCGACACCCCACCAGTTGTTTGCCGGCCAATGCTCGGGCAGTTCCTGCAACAAACTGATAATCCGCATCCAGCCCGACGAAAGCATTACCCTGCGTTTCGGCTTGAAAATGCCGGGCGCCGGTTTTACCGTCAAGCAGGTAGGCATGGAGTTCCGCTACGATTCGCTCTCGAAAACCCATCTGCCGGACGCCTACGAGCGTCTCTTGCTGGATGCCATGCTAGGCGATTCCACCCTTTACGCCCGTAGCGATGCCCTGGAGGCAAGCTGGCGTTTCATCGACCCCATCCTGCATCACTGGAAAGAAGAAGGGTCGAAGAACCTGTTCTTCTACGATCCGGGACAGAACGGCCCGCTGGAGAGAATGATGTTGGGCGCCGGTTCGATGGGAGCTCCCTGCGACTCGTGCGGCTGAAACAGTACGGGCGGTTCGCAAACCGCCCCTTTTAAATCAAAGCATATGAAAACAGAAAATTACAAAGACAACAAAGAAGCTCTTCGTGCACTGACAGCCCGTTTGATGGACTATATGGCACAGAAAAAGGATCAGAAACCGTTCAACCTCGCCCTTTCAGGAGGGGAGACGGCCAAACAGATGTTTGCCCTCTGGGCGGACGAATACAAGGATAAGATTGATTGGGACAACCTGCGTTTCTTCTGGGTAGACGAACGTTGCGTCGCTCCCGACAACCCCGACAGCAACTTCGGCCATGCCAACCGCTTATTGTTCGAACCCCTGCACATCCCTGCCGATCATATCCACCGGATCCATGGCGAAGGCGAGCCCGGGACGGAGGCGATGCGCTATTCGCGCGTGGTGAAGGAGAACCTGCCCCGTCATGGGCAATTCCCCTATTTCGATTGCATCATCCTGGGAATAGGAGGCGATTCGCATACGGCATCTATCTTCCCTGATAGCCTGCCCTTGCTAACCGACAGCCGCAATTATGCCGTCTCGCAGCATCCCGAAACCGGCCAGTTCCGCATCACTATGACGGGGCCTCTCATTCTGAACGGTTCGCCGTTGCTGGTTCCCATATTGGGTGCAGGCAAGGCGGCTGCCATCGAAGAATTGAAGAAAGGATATTCGGCCACGAATGCTACGCCGGCCGCGTTTATTCTGTCGCATGCGGTCGATTCGATTATTTATACGACGTTATAAATTTTCTCCCCTGCAAAGAAAATCCTTTCAGATTTTGCCTGAAAAGAGCATATAGAAAGAGTGTTAATTCATTTTAACACTCTTTTTTATAAATAGGCCCCAAAATGACTGGAAAAAGAGGGTATTTTTCCTTTTTTTCTTAGTTATAAAATTGCCTTGTAGGCGTTGTAAAATATAGGATGTATGTAAATTAGAGAATGACGAGGAAAAAGGATCGTTTTTCTAACCACAAAGCTATAAAT
>JAJPZM010000488.1 GCA_021204335.1 Parabacteroides sp.
AAACATTCATATGATGTTCAATAAATCAACGGACATTATGCGGATAATCATTTTCTTTTAATCAACCATCCATCATGAAAGCTCAATCCTCATCCCTATTATTCCTCTTGCTCATCCTTTGCGAATGCAGTAGTGAAATAGCTGAGGAAGCCGATAAGATCTTGGAGAAACCTGTCCCTATCCTTATCAGCTCGCCCAGACAGATTGATATTGAAACAAAAACTGTCGTTAACGCTTTCACTACAAATGATATCAGTAATATCACAATTTATGGTATGAACAAAACAGACGGCCTTTATTTAGAAGCCCTATCTCCCGTTGCTAGCAATTGGAATTCTTTAGAATTCGACACGCCGATTACTTATCCGATAAACGGCAGCGATGTTACTTTGTACAGTTTTTATCCTTCAACCGTACAGGATAGAGCCCTCTCAAGAGGAAGCATGCAAATTGGTGTTTCCATCTCTGGCGATGACGATTTGATGTACACATCCGTTGAAGCAGGAAACAAAAGGAATCCTCTTCCCGCAACACTTACATTCAATCATAAATTGGCTCAAATCAAATTCAAACTAAAGAATCTGGTTACCGATTCATCGGAAACAGGCCCTGTAACAATTATAGCTACCGGCCCCTCTTCCGCTATTATGGATCTGACAGACGGAAGTCTGAATGAATTATCTGCAACGAAATCATTCGAACTACCGACCAATATGACATTCGACCAGCTATTGGCTGATACAGAAACAGAAATAGCCGGCGAGTTATTATTATTCCCCCAAAGCGAATACAGCTTTTCATTAAAGGTAGGTGATAAGTGTTATGCAATCACCTTCGACCAGCAAACGACAACATCCTGGCAAGAGAGCTCGGTATATACGTTGACAATATCCATAAACTCTTTAAATAATCCGGTGACGAACCCCATTTAAAAAGAAAACATATCCATGATAAGCAAAAAACATCTCATAGCCATCTTGTTTCTTTTTACACTTGGTTGTAATAGCGACAACGACATATCCAGAAGCGAAACAACCAACGGTTCTGCCATCCGGTTTACCGGGAAAGTAGCCAAGATCGTATCAAAAGCAGTGATCGACGATGCCTCGCTACCCGGCGGCTCTCAAATAGGAATCCTCTCATGGGGGCATTCTCAAAGTACTTCCAGCAACGAAGTGATCAGGAAAGACTTGAACAATGCCCTCTATATCAAATCGTCCGATGGAGACGAATTTACCAGTTCTATCGACGGTCATTTCCCCGTTAACCCCGACACCTTGCTCAACTTCTATTCCTATTATCCCTATACCGAAGCGGCGACAGCCAATCCGCTAAGCATCCCTTTCGACTTGAAGAAGCAAGACGATATCATGTAGGCGAATCCGGTGCTGAACCGGGATAAAAACTCGGCGGAGAAGCCTGTCGACCTGATCTTTAACCATATCCTTTCCGCCATCACCCTCAAATTTCAGAAAGCAGACGATATTCGGGAAGATATGATACTCGAAAGCATTTCGATGGAAAACTACTCGCCCAATATCCTGTTGAATGTAAAGACCGGAGCATTGAGCACAGTCACTTCCACCACTCCCTATACCTTAATCGACAAACAAGAAACAGCCATCACATCGAAGGAAACAACGATCGTCACCAACTACCTGCTCTATCCGGTTGACAAACCTGTTTTTATCGTCCGAATGAGCAATAAGGACTACCGTATCGAGTCGTCCAAAGCATTCCTGGCCGGCAAAAAACAAACCTACTCCTTCACCATCCAAGCCAAAGACATCGTCATCAGCGGCAGCATCAACCCTTGGGGAGACGGCGGCACAAGCAATGAAACAGTTTATTTCTAGGCTTGCACACTCTTATCGATTGAGTTGAGCTTCACCTATTGAAGCTGATTGAAAATTATCAGCATCTTTTGTCCGTACCATCATCAAGACACTTTGTCATGTCCTTTATGATTCTTTTGTCATACCTAGGTGTAAATCAATTTAGACGTACCTCTAAACGAATTTACACCTACCTCTAAATCGATTTACACGTACGTCTAAATAAAAAGCCATCAGGTACGTTTTCCCCAGTCATGCAGGTGGGAAAAATAAATCATTATTATAGAATATAGTTAATATTTGAGCTATCGCCACTAAACAATAAATTTTGAACCATTTTTATTGCTGCCTTTAATTATTAGGCGTATATTTGCTGTGCATTTCTTACATCCAGGCAGGGAAACCTGCCAATTTTCGTGGCGGGCATTTTTATGTCCGCTTACGAGCATTCTATATGGCGGTTCCGTACCCCCGTGTAGAATGTTAATGCATCTACTCTGCCTGGGTGGGAAATGCAACGGGACAGGCGGAACCGCTCTTATATTCCAGAAAATCTTCGCCTTTACATCTAATATCAATAGTTATGGAAACAGATTTGTTAACTGTTCAACAAAGCGCGGAGATTCTCCGGATCGCTAAAAACCCGTCTCCCCTTTCCGATGAAGAGCTGAAGGATTTCTATCTCAAATTTGCCCGTATTATAAATCCGAGTGCATGTTCCTCCAATCGTAATGATTTTGAAGTATTAAACATTCTCTACAAAGACCTGAAAAGAAACCTTGGAATGCTTTGCAAATATACGCAACATGCCTGGGACGAAGGAATACCGGAAATACAAACGGTTTGCGGAGTCTATCTCGTGCAGGATAGCATACAAAGAAAAGAACGGTTACAAATAAACACTTCTTTAGGGAAACACTTACAATTCCTCGCCCAAATGGCATCCGGCAGTTCGGTTGCCAGAAAGATACACGCGGAATACACCCGCCATTCTATTAATGTAGACTATCTTTTAAAGCAAATGGCAAATGATAAAGAGCCTGATTGAATGAACTGAACTCACCCTAAAACGAGTGTTTCAGTTCTTTTCAGAGTTGAACCAAATAGACACGAACATAAATAATCAAAACGGCTCCAACAAAAAAGCTCCGGCTACATCGTAAAGGTATAACCGGAGCTTTCCCACTCTATGTCTGGCTACAATTTCTTGATTTCTTCGTGGGGCAAACCGGTTGCTTGCGAGATGAGCTGAATATCCAGACCTAATTTTTTCATATTGGTTGCAATCTCTTTTTGTTTTTGAAGTTCACCTTTCTGAAGCCCTTCCTGGAGTCCTTCCATGCGTCCTTCCAACTTGGCACCGTCCAGCGCGTCGTTTTGGATCATTATGTCGCTCAGATGTTCGTCGTAAGCACGTCGTTCCTCATCACTCATATTATAATAGAGTAGCTTTTCGCGGGCTTCACGCAGGCCGGGGGCGGTCGTGTCGGGACGGATAGTGCCGTCTTTCAGATACGCGATCCATTCCTCCAGCGGTGTAACTGCCACCTGGTTGAACTCGTTCACACGAATCAGGAAGTATTCGGGAAAGATCTCGGCCGGGAGTTTATGCACCAAGGCATCTTTCTCCTTGACGCTTACTTCCAGACGGTCACCGGTATGTACACCTGTGAAGATGTTCTGTCCATGGTACAGGTAGTCGCTTCCCTTACCAATGTCAAAGTAAAGAATGCTTATAGAGTAGACCTTTTTCACATTATAGTAGCTGCTGCCTAAAGTGATATGCTCGGTGATGGCCTTAGCCACACCGTAGAGGATACGTTCAAGAAAAGTCAGTTCGCGTGTGTTCTGTACTTCCACGATGATAATCTCACCTTTGCTGTTTTTAGCCTTGATGTCTACCCGGTTGAATTTGTCATCAATGGTTTGCTGGTTACTTTCACTTTCCAGCAACTCGATGATCTCCACTTTTTCGTTCAGAAGAACGGTCAGTAAGCCTTCCAGCACTCCGAAATTGGCTTTCTGACGCAACAGGCGTTTGATCGCCCAGTCAAAACGGATATAGTTATCTTTCATAAGGCAATGCTATTTAAACATTTCTCTGACAAATATAATCAATCCAAGTCAATATCACCGGTTGCTTGCCCGACTATTTTTCAATTCCGCGTCAAACAATATATTCGCGTCGGCAGTTATGAAAGAAAATACTTACGTTTTTTCCCGAAAACCGCGCGGCTTTTACCTTATAGCGTGGCGGGTAGCGGGCAATGTATTTATAAATAACCGCCCGGTCATGCAAGACAGGCTATATTTATTTATTCAATAAAAAGTACTACCTTTGAACCATTGACTCAGTGATATATCCATCTTATGAAAACAAAATTTCTCCTTCTCCTTTCCATTCTGGCATTCTTTTTCGGCGGTTGTACGGATAAGGAGACCTCCGATTTAAAGCTCGACCGGACATCTTTCAACGTGGGATCGGGCGCAGGCAGTGTTACGATAGAGATCAACACGACCTATTCATGGAAAATTTTAAACGACTCCCGATGGTGTACGCCCGACAAGACAACCGGAGAAAACGACGGCCAAGTAACTTTCACAATCGAGCCCAATATCACAACGTCTGCCCGGACAGCCCGGATAACCGTCAGCAGCCATAATTTGGATCAGATTGTCGAAATTACCCAAGATGCAGGCAGCGGCGAAGAATACCATTACAAACTCCCCGTTGTCTTCCATATACTCTACAACGATCCGGACAACGAGAAGCAATATGTACGCCAAGGCTGGCTCCCCCAGATACTCGCCATCTGCAACCAGATGTATGCCAATACGTTCGACAATGGCGACACCGGAAAAAACAGTGTCGATATGAACCTCGAATTCGTAATGGCAACCACCGACCCCGAAGGCAAGATCCTGCCTGAACTCGGCATCGACCGCGTGTATTGGGAAAAAGCGACCATGGATGCCGAAGAGTTTATGAAAGAAAAAAGCCAGGACTATGCTGATTTGGTATGGGACCTGAATAAATACATCAATATATTCGTGTACACCTTTACCGAACAGAATACCGGTGGCATCTCCCACCTGCCATACGCCACTGAAGCCAATCCGCTGGACGGTTTGGTGAGCGGCGAAACCTATTTGAGTAATCCTAAAACGACCTACCCTCACGGCATATCCATCAATAACGATTATATTTATTCGCTGCCGCCAAAGGGAATGTATGTATCTACCGATATTTCATCCACCCTGGCACACGAACTGGGACATTACCTGGGGCTGCTTCACGCTTTCGGGCAAACCCGCGTGCAAGATAACAAGACGATCAACTGGGAAGACGATACCGATTATTGCGACGACACCCCGCACTACGACCGCGACGCCTACGAAGATTGGCTTTACAATGTCTATTACATACAACATCCTTCCTCGTCAAGCAGGAAATTCAGTGAAATGATAGAGCGCACCGATATCAACGGTGTAACCTTTAAGGGACGTAATATCATGGATTATTTCTATTGCTGGTCGAACGAGTTTACAGCCGGCCAACGCGCCCGGGTGCGCCATGTCCTGGAATATAGCCCGCTGGTACCCGGACCGAAGTACGATCAGCGGTCGACACGCAGCACAGGAGATATGGAAATACCGCCTATCCGCACCATTAAATAAAAGGCAGGTCAGGGACGGATATTCAGATCAACTGTAAGAACATCCGTATAAGTCCGGATTGGAATGTTATCGTAATTGACCAGTTCGCCGACAAGGACTAGTTCGGCATGTTCCATCCACGCCCGGAAGGGAACTTCTTTCTGATAGGCTACTTCCTACAGCAGGGCCGGATCGCTTTTCAATACAACGTAAGCAATGTCGTCGACAGTGGCTTTCCCGTTGAAAGCTTTTTCGCGCTTATACATTTTCTGCTTGTTAAGGCCGTTTATGACAATAGGTTTCAGGCGTAACGAGTTGCCGCCATTCTGCAAGACCGGAGTCAGTAGCAAACTCTGATGCCGCCCTACCGACAAGCCGGACAGGGTGATATTCAGGTCGAGCGACAATTGGTTGTTTTCTATCTTCACCTTATTCTCTTTGATTTTGACCATTCCCCTGTAGACAGAGGTCTGTGCCTGGCTCTGGAATACCTGCAGAGACAGGAAGAAAAACAATATATATAATGAAGTCTTCATCGTTTGTCTATTTAATGATATACATAATACTTATACCCAGCTTTGTCGGTCCGAAATAGCTGTTGCGGTACTTATAGCCGCCCTCTTCGTCTTTAGGATAAACAGACTTGTCGTATTCGAAATGAAGATAACCGACGCCTGCCGAAAACTCTATATTCCAATGAGGAGAAAGATACAACTGGTAGCCGTATGAAATACCGCCCCCATAGGCCGTTCCGTCGTAAGCGAAATCCTTCTTCATCACCGACATGAAACTGCCGTTTTGGATATCATAATCCATATAAACAGCATGCACGCCGAAGTAATGCCCGTTAAATTTCTCATGCAGCCAGTAACGCGCTTCGGGCTGCACCATCCAATGTTGCCAGGATTTATCGTCGACGATATCCCAACCATTGTAATTACCGGAAAGATCCAGCGACCAATGTTTGTTGAAAGCCACTTCAACCCCCAGGTTCGCCGTAGCGGTTGCGTCATAAAGTATGTTGGACTTCACAGCTACCGTCTGTGCCTTCGCCCCCATCCCTATACAAAGAGATAACAGGATTGCCAGAAATATCTTATTCATAAAAGTTCTTTTTATTCTTTGATTCTCAATAACAATCATTTTGCAATATAAATAAAAAGAATAACCGGATAGATACAAATGATACTAAATTCATAAGGCAGACGAAATTTATATGTATATTTGCAGGAAATAAGGGAGTTAAGCATGAAAATTAAGCATATTATTTATACCCTTCTATCCATCCTGATACTTGCGGGTTGCGAAAAAGAAGAAGTCATTATACCTAAAGAGTCTCTTCGGACTGTGCTTGTGTATATGGCCGCCGATAATTCATTGGGAAGCAGCAACTTTGACAAACAGAATATTAGCAGTATGCTGAAGGGGGCGACAGACGAGTCCCTGAATGGGGGCAATCTTATCGTGTACAAAGATTCTCCCGATACGATCCCTCAACTAATCCAGATCACCCCGGCGGGAGAAAGGGTATTAAGGGAATATCCCGAGCATCAGAATTCTGTTTCGGTTGCAACCATGCAGGAAATTATTTCAGAAGTAATACAGGAATTTCCGGCAGACAGTTACGGATTGATTTTATGGAGCCATGGATCGAACTGGTTCCCTTCGAAAATGGCAACCCGCGCTTTCGGGCAAGACAAGACAAACTGGATGGAATTGTCAGACCTGCAGCAGGCATTGCCGGATAACGGTTTCGAATTCATTATCTTTGATGCTTGCTATATGGCAGGAGTGGAAGTAATGTATGCGATGAAAAACAAAGCGGATTACATGATCGCCGCACCGACAGAGATCATGGGAAGCGGCTTCCCATATTCCGACATCATCAAACCTATGTTCGCTAAAAAGACAGGCTATCAGGAAATCTGTGATAATTTCTATTCCTATTATGCGGATTCGTCGACACCTTTTGCTACTATTTCTTTGATCTCGACTCAAGGACTCGACCAGCTGGCAACTGCAACCCGCAACATCATGAAGACCAGTTTCGATAAAACGGACGAGATCGACCTCAACGACTTGCAACGTTATTTCCGTCCCAAATACTACGGCATGTACGACTTCGACGATTATATCAGCCGCATAGCCCCGGACGATTTATATGCTCAATTCCAAACGGCAATGAATAATGCGGTTCTTTACAAGAAAAACACCGACAGCTTCATGCTGGGATACAGCGGCGGCTATTACATAACGCATTATAGCGGTTTGTCGTCTTTCATCATCCGGGAAAGCTACGGAGCAGTCAATCAGGAATATGCCAAGTTAGATTGGTATAAGGCTGTTTATGAATAATCAACTTATCGACACTTTTTCATCGAACAAGGAATACCTGTTTATATCTTTTTACCGTACCGTTAACATGGTAAATTTCAGCATAGAAGATATAAACACCCGTTTGTAGCTGACGTCCGGATAAAGCGCCACCGTCCCAGGTTAACTTTCCTGTCATACCTAATAATTCATGATTGGCTATCTGGGCAACACGTTGACCGGCAAGATTGAAGACAAAAGCACGACAGTTATATCCCGGCTGATCCAGATAATAGAATATGATATAATGGCCTGCACTTTCATCCCATTGGGGCGCCTCAATGCTGGTCGGTTCATCCGGGGCATCGGGATTGTCGGGATTATCCGGCTGCAAGCCCGATTGTGAATTACGATAACCGGGAGTACCATATCCAGAAGAAGCAGAAGCGGAAGTCCAGTTGGATGCCGATTGTGTTTCTTTCTCAGGATCGATGCGTTCCAGGGCAACGCCTTTCTGGTCTTTTATGGAAGAAGCATGCCATTTGGAAGAATAGGAAACCTCATCGATTACTGCTTGATCGGTAGTTCGGAAAAGAACCAGCGTAGACGAAGTATTTGCCAGTATCGGTAGCTTGGGTACTTCAAACAAGGAAAAAGGCGATTGAATAGTATAGAAATCAGTTACTCCCGACAGGTTCTTTGTCAACAGCACATAACCGTCCGGCTCGACCATTGCCGTAACTGAAGATAGAGGATAACGTGTATTCAGCGTTCCGTCCGTTTTACGGACAGCGACCGACAAGCCGGAAACCGGCAAAGCACGGTCGGAGCGGTTATATAATTCAATATACTCACTACCACCGGCAAAAGGATTTGGGAGTAATTCGTTAAAGATAAACTCGCCCGGTTTGACGGTAATGGTTGGGACAGAAGGTTTGCCAGGATCAGGTTTGTTTGGATCGACGAGATCTTCCGGCTCAACGGGCTTCTCCGGCTCGACCGGTTTCTCCATATCTTCCTCCCCTGATGAATTAACAGAGCCGGGAGTGCCGCCCCGAGGATCGGAAGATAGATGCCAGTCGCCGGAAGAGGAACGCTCCCAGGATTTGGCAGGTTTGGCTTTCGGATAAGCATATTCATCTATAACAGTACCTGAAGGAGATTTTAATTGAAGCAGCTTACCCGCATTGGCCAATTGAGTGGGGAATTTATCCAAAGGAATATCAATGCCATCCTGGTCGATAATAATCTCACGACCTGCTCTATAAAGAACGGCATAGCCATTAGCCGGAATAGTTATATCCGGCAATGACACTGTTGTCCGGCTATCGTAAACCAACAATAAATCTTTTAAAGACAATTCGTCGGTCGTCACATTATAGAGTTCTATATATTCTGTTTCGGGAAAAGCGGTCAGACCTTTCGGATCGGCCATCACTTCGTTGATAAGGAGGGAACCGGGAGAAAATGAGGACTCGTCCTCATCGCCTTTATTATCATCTTTATCTTCTTCCAGTTTCACACGTATGGTTTCACTCGCCATTCGATTGCCCAACAAGTCGGTCAAGCCTTTATAGGAAACATCATATTCATCACCAGGATTCATATCTTCCGCAAAAAGAGCATTGACCAACTTCTTTTCGGAATCGTCAGCATATTGTTTACGAATAGCATCCCCTATGCCGGAAACAGAAAACGTGGCTTCTTCTATCTCTACCGGCTTGTCGAAAACAAATTGTATTTCGGATAAGCTAAGCGACTCTAAAGATAGAAGTTGCGGCAAAACGACATCCGGAAGTAATGGATCTTCCTGATCAGGATCAACAGGAGTTTCGTTCGGGATTGTATCTGTCGGAGTAACAGCATAAGATACATTCAGATTATCAATTGCAAAATGCCGATAACGTGTTTTTGTATATTCTATATTAAGCGTCAACTCTCCGCTTTCCAGAGGAGCTTCCACAGGAAACTCAGAAGTTGTGCCTTCCAGGTGGTAATAAGATTCTCCTTGTTGACGGGAATATAAAGTTCATGCCTTGTTATCTTCCAATGTGGCTTTTATGTGGAGAAATACAGGTTTTCCCGTCAAACCGCTTTCTTTTAACGGAAATAATACTTGCTTTTTATTTGTCCGAAGACTGATCTTTTTCGTTCCAGAATGTCCGACCTGCACATAATAATAGGTTCCGTCATTTTCCGTATATAAATATAGACGAAGATAGTTGCTTCCACTCGGAATTTCTTCCATGTAGACATCAAACTCCCATTGCATCGTCGAAGCATAAGGAATTGTACAATGTAAACCGACTTTGCCGGCTTCATTTTTCACTCCATTCAAATGCAGCCTGCCATCCTCATCGATTATAAACTCATCCAGATTACCTTTCCAAGGATTAGCGGAATTGATCTCCGGCCCATCAAACGTCTCAGTGACTGTGCAAATGCACAA
>JAJPZM010000099.1 GCA_021204335.1 Parabacteroides sp.
TCTTTTTATCGGGATCGGACTTATCTGGGGAGCCATAAGCTGCGGACTGACGATGTTTTTGCTGACGAGATGATATCGCTTTTGTAATTATATACAACAAAATTTGAATGAAAACAAAACAAGTACAAGGCTACAACTCACCTTTAACGCTCCGGCTGAAAATCATCTCCGGATATGTGTTGTTGCTCGTTTTATTGGGCGTTATCGTCTCGCTGGTGTGGCTGGAACACCGGAATATGGAAGTATTGAACAGTAGCGAGTTACGTGCCGACCAAAAAGGAAAGCAGAAAACTGGACTTTTGAAAAATTGCTCGACTTTTCTTTCTCTGATGATATTCTTCTGTTGAGGGACGATGAGAAACTTGACGAATACCGAATAAAGCGTGAAGTGGCAACCGATGCCTTGAACGGATTGAAACAGTATTACCGGACTGACGGCGTGCAACATGCACGGATAGACAGAGTTTCTTCACTGCTGCTGGAAAAGGAAAAACTGTTACTCGGGGTGATGAATACCCTTTCAGGTTTCTCACGTACTGACAGTCTGCTCCAACGGAGAATACCCGTCATCATCTCGCAAACGGCGCAACAACCGGACGTGACCGAAACAACAAAAAAAATAAACGGAGTGGTCTGTTCGGACTGTTCAAAAAGACAGAGGAAAAATCTGCTTACGCACGTCAAAGGGAGAAACGGAAACAACCGTCGGCTTCCCAACGGGCCACCGGAGAACTTCATTCCCCGCAAGAAGAGATACACGCACAATATACAGACTCTTGGAATAAACTGTCCGCCTACTCGGACAGCCTGCAACAACGTGACAGGGAACTGAACTCACAGATAAACGAGCTTATCTGTGAATTTGAACAGGCTGCCATTACTCAATCCGACAGGGAAATAAGGCAGATGACCGCTTTGAGGGAACAGTCCTTCCGCATCATTCTCTTTATAGCCGCTGCCGCTATCCTGCTGATAGTGGTATTCTACCTTTTTATACATCGTGACATCCGGCAAAGACTGGCATACCGGATGAGGCTGGAAGCCTCCGATCGTCGTAACCGTGAGTTGCTGGCCGCACGCCGGAACCTGATACTGACGGTAAGCCACGACCTGCGTGCGCCGCTCGGCACTATCAGTGAATACGCCGGACTGCTGCAAGACGAGAAAGACGCGGAACGGAGCAAGGGGTATGCGGTGAATATCCAGCGTGCCTCCCGCCATGTCATCGGACTGGCGAACAACCTGCTGTATTATTACAGGCTGGAAGCGGAAAAGGAGCAACCTGAAAAGGAAATCTTTCATCCAGGGAGGACGGTTGAAGAAACCGTGCATTCGTTTCTGCCGATGGCCGCAAAGAAGGGGTTGGGCCTGACAGTGGAAGTGACAGATTCGGACGTGCTTGTGGAAGGAGACCGTGGGCGGTTGGTGCAGATATTGAATAACCTGCTGTCAAACGCCGTGAAGTTTACCCGTGCCGGATATGTCCATGTAGGCGCAAGATACCGGAACGGGGCTTTGTGCTTTTTCGTCAGGGACACGGGAACGGGCATCGACCGGGAAAGACAGGAACGACTGTTCACCGCCTTTGAGCGTGGCGAGACACAGGGCACGGAACAAGGCTTCGGGCTGGGGCTGGCGATAACCTATAAGCTGGTCACGCTATTGGAAGGAACTATCCGTGTGCTGAGTGCTCCGGGAAGCGGGAGCACCTTTGAGGTATGCCTTCCCATGCGTGAGGCGGACGGTAATCCGGAAGATGTCAGTATATCCCCAGAACAGGACTCCCTTTCGGGAATGAGGGTGCTGGCAATGGACGATGACCGGATGCAACTGGATGTAGTCAGGAAGATATACGCACGCAACGGGGTGGAATGCGACTGTTGCCTGAATGTGGGAGAATTGGTTTCGGCCTTACGGCGGAACCGTTATAACCTCGTGTTGACGGATATGCGGATACCGGAAATGGACGGGTACGGTGTGTTGTCGCTGATACGGGGCAGTAACTTGGGGCAGACAAATACACTTCCCGTACTGGCTGTAACCGCATAGGCGGATGAAAAGCCGGAACGTTTCAGAAACGCAGGCTTTGCAGGCTGCCTGTATAAGCCTTTCTCGCCCGAAGAGTTGTTGGCGGCAACTTCACGCATAGACAGGCCGGACTTTGCGGCTATCATGGAAGGCGAGGAAGATACGGAAGAAATGCTGGATATATTCATAGAAGACACCACAGAGGAACTTTCCGGGATGCGGAACGCTTTTTCTACGGGAAATTATGAGAAGCTGGGATATATCATACACAAGGCCGCACCGCTCTGGGGAATGATCCGTATTAACATTCCCCTCGGCGAACTGGAAAAAATGGCTTCCATGCCTCCCGAAAAATGGAGCAAGGCATTGGATGAAAAAATAGAGAAACTGATTGAAGCCGTGGAACAGGCCGTAGAAAAAGCGAAAAGACTAAAAAGATAAAGTGGATGGAAACCATATTGATAGTAGAGGATGACCGTGTGTATGCACGCACTACCACAAACTGGCTGGTGAAAAACGGCATCAATGCCCGTTATGTATTATCGGTGGGTGCGGCAAAGGAATTTCTGAACGCCCATGAGGTGGATTTGGTATTGTCGGATTTCCGCCTGAACGACAGTAACGGTGTGGAACTGCTGGAATGGATGAGGACGAAGGGCTATCGTATGCCTTTCCTTATCATGACGGGTTACGGGGATATACCCGGTGCGGTGGAAGCGGTGAAGAAAGGTGCCGCAGACTATCTGCCAAAACCCGTGCAGACGGAAAAGGTGCTCGGTATCATCCGTGGACTGTTGGACCGTAGAAACAGAAAGAAAGTTGCGGAACGGGCTTTCTACGTCGGCAGGAGTCCTCTGGCGGTGAAACTTCAGGACATTGTGCGTGTGGTGGCCCCTGCCGACAGCCTGTCCGTATTGATACTGGGGGCATCGAGCACGGGAAAGGAATATGTAGCCCAGCAAATACACGCATTGAGCGGACGTGCGGATGCCCCGTTCATAGCGGTGGATTGCGGGGCACTCCCGAAGGAACTGGCGGCATCGGAACTGTTCGGGCACGTGAAGGGAGCCTTTACGGGTGCTACGGAAAACAAGACAGGTATGTTTGCCGTAGCCAATCACGGGACACTGTTTCTGGATGAGGTGGGCAACTTGAGCATGGAAGTGCAGGTGTTACTGCTGCGTGCGTTGCAAGAGAAACGTTACCGTCCCGTAGGCGGCAAGGAAGAGGTGAAAGCGGACATCCAGCTGGTGGCCGCCACGAATGAGGATTTGGAGAGGGCGATAACGGAAGGCAGGTTCAGAGAGGACTTGTTTCATCGCCTGAATGAGTTTCCGCTGTATGTGCCGCTGCTGGCAGAGTGTCCCGAAGATATTATTCCGCTGGCGGAGTTCATGCTCGACATCGCCAACCGGGAATTGGGAAAGAACGTGAAAGGTTTTGACCGGGAGACACGGAAACGGCTGAAAGCATACCCGTGGCCGGGAAACATACGGGAACTGAAAGGGGCGGTGAAACGTGCCGCCCTGCTGGCGAAAGACGACTGGATCATTTCTGAGGACGTGGATTTACCGGACAAGCCCAAACAGGCAGAAGTCTATGCGCTGAATGACGAGAGGACGGAACGGGCGACTATTCTGAAAGCATTGGAAGCAACTGGCAACGACAGGAAAGCCGCTGCCAAGTTGCGGGGTATCAGTCGGAGCACGCTTTATCTGAAATTGAAGAAGTACCGTCTGGATTAAAATATGTCCGAATTTTGTACACATAATGTCTAATACACATGTTTTCCTGTACACATTGTTTTGATGATTTATTATACGGTTTATTATCAACACTTTATGGATTCGTTTTCTCAGGCATAGCACTTGTTTTTATTCCGGCAGGATGATTTACGATAGAGTGCTGAATTGTAGAACCTAAAAATGCGATACGATGAAGACATTGATAGAAACCCCTCTTTTCAATTTGTTTGCCTCTTATATTAACGGCCCCGAACCTGCGGCTGGTGAACTGCCTGCCGCCTATGACCACTTTGTGACCTGTCTTGCGGAACTTTCGCAGGATGAGGACCTGACGGGACAACTACGCCGGCTGAACTACACGAAAATAGAACTGGCTTTCATGCAACAGACTTCTAACGGAATGCCGGAAAAGCACCGACACATTTTGTATGACGTATTCATCGGTAAAACATTGGCATTGCTGGATACGGAAGCCGAGATGGTTAAGGAGATGCTCCGCCACGGTGGCACGCCTGCCGGATTCAAAACGGAAATGGTACGTAGAAACGGAAAGAAGCCTGCCATTACGCTGACATGGAACGGTACGGACAATGACCTGATTGAACTGGCGGCCGCACTGATGGCTGCCGGAGCCGTGGACTCTGCGGAAGGACGGAAGCTGACGGTAATAGACGTCATACGGGTATTTGAAGATGTGTTTCATTTGAAAATCAATGCACTCTACACCAAGCGTGGAAAGGTGTTCGACCGCTGTACGGATACCACCCCGTTCATTGACTCCCTGCGCAAGAGTTACAACCGGATGCTGGACGAGCGTCTGGCCTAAAGGCTGCACGCCAACAACCGCCAACGGGCGACTTGCATGTATGCGGTATTGCGGATTGGCGGGCGAATGGTTTTCTTTGCCGCCGGTTATTCACCTCTAAAAAAATACAAGGCTATGTCAATCCTGAATGATATTTGGAACCGTATTGCCCGAAAATCGGACAAACGGGAAGTGGCGGTAACGGAAGCTCCCGGAACGGAAGACCGGGTGTATGCCGTGGCGACGGAAGAGGGTGTGATGCTGTTCTCAAACACTCCGAAAGGAATGAAGGCACGCAACAGTTATCTGCAACATCTGGCGGACGGCTTCTTCAACGTGACCAAAGTACCCGAAACACTGCGGATATATGAGATGGACTTGCCTACCAAACGGGTAGCGGAACTGACAGACAACTGCATCGAAAAGTTGTCCAAAGCGGATTTGCGGAGCACGGACGGGCAATTAAGAAAATCGGTGGCGAGTTTCACTCCCGACAAGTTTGCAGACAGAAGCGTACTGGACGGCGGTGTGTACAAGGAAAAGTTCGACCTGCGGCCCGACTTCCATAACTTCGACCGTCTGACAAAGAAGTTCGGGCTGGGCATCTCTCCCCGGAACTATGATGTGGCGGCGTTGCTGTATATTTCGGAAAACGGGTATGCCGGACTTGTGGTGGCAGACAAGGTGCATCCTTTCAGCTATGAATATGAGTTCAAGGAACTGGCGGAGAAGCTGGGTGACAGCTTGAAAGCTCGGATGAACGCACCTCTGTCGGCACACGACTTCGGTTATGCGGCCTTACAGAAAGAGGCAAAAGAGATGGCGGCGGACTTGCTGCAATCGGAGTTCCATATCACGGATGGGGAGTTCAGGTTGGGCGCACGGATAAACCGGACTGAAAGGGTGGAAACGTTACATCCTGTGCTGCATCCACATTCGGAAGAGGAAAAGACAGGCAAGTCACCGGAGACATACCGCAAACAGGAAGCTCCGAAACAAAAGCCGTCTGACAGACAACGGCAGGCGAAGCACGTTGCCTCCATTACTCCACAAAACAAGGAGAAAAAACAATTAATCTTATAGAATTTATGGAAGAAAAGAAAATGCAAGCGGTGGAAAGCGGCAGTCTGTATATGACACTGGACGCTTTCTACAAACCCGTGTATCTGAGTATGCGCGGACAGGGTGAAGAGGGATTCTCCCGTTTTATTAGCAACAACGTGAAGTTTCACACGGCAGGACGGGAATTTATTTTCGATCACTGAATGTTCCGTTTCGATTTTAAGGACAAGGGCATGATTCCTCCCATACTCGGTACGAACAACGCCGATTATCCGGAACGGCTTTGTCCGGTACTGGAACGGGAAAAGATACATCCGTCGGGGGTGGTGAGATTGCGGGATGCGGCGTTCTGCGAGGAAAGGGGCATCAAGCAGCTTTCATCACTGGCGGAGCATACGGCTCTGCTGGAAAATGAGGATTACAAACGTCTGGGACATCGTTTCGGGATGGACGGGGACGTGATACGGAACGGGCTGGCCGCTTTTCCTACCTGTATGGCCGTGGAATACGGACGGAAAGTATTGCTGTTCGACAAGACGGACGGCGGGGACAGGATGCTGGATGCGTTTCTGCGAGAAGTGACAGATTGCTTTTTTTGACGGAAAGCGGAAACCGGAGAGTTTGAGGTTTTATGAAGTGGCCCCGCTGGATGCCGCATACCGGGCAAAAATCGGAGACGGACAGGCGGCTTCTGCGGATATGGTGAGATATGGGATTTGTGTGGCACATTGCGATATGGCACCTACGCTGCGGAACTTCAACAGACTGAGAAACCTGCAACGGGGACATGTGCCTCTGACAAAGGAACAGGAACGGATTGTTTCGTCACTGGTGGCACGGCCGGATAATGTGCGTTTTCCGAATGTGGAAATGAAGGTGCGGACTCCGGCAAAGAGAAAAGGACAAGGCATTAACATTTAATTCATAGACAGATGGAAAAGGATAATACAAACGGCGGCAGTGTGTATGTCACGGTGGATAAACATTTCAATCCGGTGCATATCAGCATGAAAGGCACGGGCGAAGAAGGCTTCTTGGAATTTATGCAGGAAGATGTGGAAAGGGCGCTGAAAGAAACGGAGATGCCCGCTATGGGGATGATGTATTATAATGTGCCTGATATGAGGATTGTACCGCCTTTGCAGGAAGGAAATAATGAAGATTATCTGCAAAGGCTGGAAAAAGCGATGGATGAACATGGGATTAAGTTGCATAGATACCTGCGTCTGTCGGAAGTGGTGCATTCTCTATGAAACGACATCGATCCGCTGTCAAGGGATGATAACCATACCCGGTGGCTCACGCCAAAGATGTGGCAGGAGATAAAGTCATCACCCGAAGTGGTTGCGGAAATGCTGGATGATTTGAAGAATGGGAACACGTACTATACGGGCGTTGAGACGGATAAAGGGGTGTTGTTATTCAGCAGGGATATGAATGGAGAAGAACAGTACAAGCAATATATGTATAAATGCATAGAAAATTATTTTTTTGACACGGACTTTGCCATGAAATCCCTGACTGTTCATGAACTGAGTGGATGGCCTTCGCTGATGGAAGGGAAAGTAAACCGCTGCTATGATGATTACGGCTGTTTGTTGCCGTTAGAGAAGATTCCGACAGACGCTTTTGTGGATAAATCGGCATTGAAAAGTATAACGGATAAAGAGACGTATGACCTTTCGCCCACATGGGAGAACTACTACAAGCTGACTGACGCAAGCAAAAGATTAGGACTGACTCGGAGCCCGGATAATTATGACCGGATGACACTGCTGTATATCATGGACAAGGGTTATCCGAGAGACGGACTGATAGATGAGTATCCGGACGAGTTCAGTTTTCACGAGAAATTTGAAAAGATAGAAAGCAGGCTGCTGGGCCGGGACAGATGGGATGTGTATGATGAGATGCAGGAAAAGGCGAAGAAGCTGGCAGGGCAACTGTTGAGGGAGCATTTTCCGGAGACACGGCAGAAAGCGGACGTAAAGGGAAAGGCGGTTGTGCAGAAAAGCAAAGGTATTAAGATGTAGGATAATCGTTTGTACTCTGATACGCCAATGCACGCCAATGGACGACTCTGATTTTATTCACTTGGAAAGGAGATAAGATGTGCTTTACTTTGCCGCATATTCAGAAACTTAAAAAGAATTTTAGTATGGAACTGACAATTATTGAAACAAGTGCGCATCAGGAGTTGAGAAGACTGGTCAGTACGCTGGCCGTACAAATGGGTGACTTTCAGAAAAAGATTGCTCCGCCCGCACCGGACAAATGAATGGATGCGCAGGACGTGCGTCTGGCCTTGGGCATATCGAAACGGTGCCTCCAAAACTATCGGGATAACGGGCTTATTCCTTACTCAAATGTAGGGGGGGGGGAATTCTTCTACCGGGAAGTGGATATTCAGGAAATCTTGGAAAACGGATTAATCAAAAGAAAGTAAAGGTATGGCTGAGATTATCACAAAGGATTCGGAAGAGTTCAAGAAACTGACCGGATGGATTAAGAAGGCGGGGAAATCGGTGGAAGATGCAACGGCACGGATACGCCCGACAGTTGCGGACGAACATTACATGACGGGCGATGATGTGTGTGCCATGCTGCATATCTCACGACGGACATTGCAAACGCTGAGGGATGAAAAGCTGGTGCCTTATACCACTATCGGGGGGGGGGAACTGCTTTACCCGGAAAGTTCCCTGTACGAAGTGCTGAAAAAGAATTATAGGGATTTCAGACGATTCAGAAAATAAGTAAGAAAGAAAAAGAAAAGAAACGTCCTCCGGCCTACTTGCAGGCTTGGGGACGTTTCTTTTTGCAGGAAGCTGTTACATGGCAAGTTTGTAAACATGGCCTATTTTCTCGCAAATCTTGTCGGTGTCCTCGCCTACCTTCGGGTTGATCAGTTCGGCATATATCTGTGTGGAAAGAATGGACTTATGCCCCAATACTTTCTGAAGGGTTTCCAACGGCATCCCTTTGAGGATAGCCAAAACGGCAAATGTATGGCGCCCGATATGCGGGGTGACTTCGGCCCGGCAGTTACATTTCTTGCCTATGATTTTAAGGCTGAGGAACATGGTGTTGTATTCACCTACAGGGAAGACACATTCGGGGGAGTCTTTCTTTTCGTCCATACCTCTGTATTTTTCAATCAGTTCGATGGCAATGGGCAATAATTTCACAACGTATGCCACTCCCGTTTTTATACGGTTGCCCATAAGCCATGTACCGCCGTCGGAGTTGGCATGAATATTATCATAGGTTATGGCTTTCAGGTCGGCATAGGCAAGACCGGTGAAACACATGAATAAAAACATATCACGCATGGCACGCTGACGTTTGTATTTCAGTCCTACATGGATCATCCTTTGCAGTTCCTCTTCTGAAAGGAAGGAACGTCTCTTATATTCGGGCATACACTCGAATGATGCGAACGGATGAACCCGTATCCAGCCTTTTTCCTGTGCGATATACATTAGCCATTTCAAGGTATTGACACGCCCGAAGGCTGTGGAGTTTGCCAAAGCACATGTACCGAGCATCCAGTTGTAGTAATCTTCAATAAATGATTTTTCAAGTTCTTCGATAACAATATCCTCTATATTCTTCTTGCTTTTCATGAAAAGCAGAAGGTTTTTGTAATCGGCAACCAGACCTCGATAAGTGCTTTCGGCTTTTTCTTTGCCCACTTTCTCTTTATACGATTCCAGTTGTTCCCTGAAAAGGTTCATAAGGGTATGGTATTCCTCTCCGAAGCCAACATAGCGGTTATAGACTTTCTTGGCCGTGACAAAACTGTCGTGGTCGCAAATGTACTGGTAGTGCTTGGTGATTTGAGCCTTGATATTGTCAAGCTCCTGATTGAGTGTACGGGCTTCTTCGGACTTGCCTTTGGCCCGGTTGGCTTTAACGTCCCACAAAGCGAGGGACACTTCTTTCTTACAACTGAAACCTGCTTGGGTTCCATTGATGGTGATGCGGCCCATAATCGGTGCCTTACCATTCTTTACTGCTTGATTTTTGGTGTAAAATAACACACGATACGTACTTCTCATAACTCAACTTTTTTTAGTTACAAATTTAATTACTGTTGAGTTATTTGATGTTATGCAAAAATGGGCAACCGACTGTAATATAGTGTATTACGCTTTGTTTTGGAGCATTTTGGGGCGAGTTACGATTTGGTAACGTAATTCTCGCCCAAATATGCTTTTCCCTGCTTTCTTTTCCTACCTTGCTAAAAAACATGTTTTATAACTATTTGATTTTTAGCATGGTTGCGTTATCTTTGCGCATCTTTTTGAAATACTAAGTTACTGCGGGAGAAACTTTAGTTTTGTGCCTGGAAAACTAAAGTTTATTAGGCTAAAAAAACTAATGAAGGTCGGATAACGGTGACAGTCATAGAGGAAATGTGGCAACCGAAAGTGTAAGATGAGAATGTTTTGTGCTACAAAAGCCCTAAACAGTGGTAGATAAAGCCTTGTAGTGGTAGATGTTTTTTATCTACCATCACCATATAATCAATTAACAAATAAACAATTACATCAACAGTTGTAGATATTGTAGATAATTTTGCAAAACATTATTCGTTATTTAGTAATTG
>JAJPZM010000219.1:0-7487 GCA_021204335.1 Parabacteroides sp.
CTTTAATATAATAATAATGATAGAAGACAAACAAGCAATCCCATTGCCAGTTCTGTATTGCTGTTTGTTTTAGTAGCAATTAACATGTCTTCCGTTGTAAAATCTCTTTCATTCTCTCCGATATACGGTTTCTCGACAGCCTGCCCGAAATAATCGTGCGTACCGCCGAAGCGGCAGTCGAGGATAGCAGCCAGTGCCGCTTCGGGGTATCCGGAGTTGGGGCTCAGGTGCGCGCGACCGAAACGTTGCAGGAAATTCCGTCGGTGCCAGTTGCCGGACACCAACAACATCAGATAAGCCGTCAGCCGGGCGGGCAGGTAGTTTGCCACATCATCTAGCCGGGCGGCCGCCTGTCCGAAATCCTTATAACGTTCGTTTTTATAGCCTATCATCGAGTCGAGCGTATTGATCATTTTATAAGCCATCATGCCGGGAAGTCCCAAAAAGGCAAACCAAAACATGGGTGCGATAACTCCGTCACTCAGATTCTCGGCCAGGGTTTCCAGGGCCGCGGCTCTAATTTCTTGTGGAGACAGGTTGGAGGTATCGCGTCCGACAATGCATCCGACCTGGGTGCGTCCTTCTTCCACGCTCCGGTCTACGGCTTCGGAAACTGCTTTAACCTCGGTGATCAGTGTTTTCCCCGCCAAGCAATAAAAAACGCCGGTTCCCACAAGCAAGGCATACAGATAAGTATTGATTAATCCCGCCCAGAAAAGCAACAAACGGGTCAGCAGATAAACGCCTGCCACCAATACCAGCGTCAGTAATGCGCCTTTTTGAAAGCGGTTCTCACCCAGGTTTAACTTTTTTTCTCCCCAGGAGATCAGTTTGCCGAACCAGATAACAGGATGCGACCATCCTTCCGGGTCTCCCAACAGTCGATCCGCCAGCCATCCTCCCAGAAAGGGAATTATCTTTATCAAATATATAGGTTGATATACCCAGTACATACATTATTATTATATGGGATACAAAGGTAGAAAATTATACCGTTTTTTGTTTTGTAAATTCACGAATAAATATCTACCTTTGTCTTATGCTTAGGATAATAACACATATAGAACGGCAATTATTGGTACACGATTGCGTAATCGTGCCGAAATTCGGTGGTTTTGTACTGCAAACCGTATCTGCGACATACAACGGCGAGGAGCAATTATTTACTCCGCAACGTAAAGAGATTGTCTTTAATATCACTTTACAACATAACGACGGCTTGCTTTCGGAGTCATACATGCAGATGTATGAGGTGAATTACCGCAAGGCGCAGTTGATGCTGGAAGAAGATGTGGCAGACATGAAATCGGTTTTGCAGGAAAATAAAACATTATCCCTGGGTGTGTTGGGCTCTTTTACTCTGGGCGAGGAAGGACAGGTTATCTTCCATCCGGGTGTGTCCGATTCATTCAGTATCAATACCTATGGTCTGATACCATTTAATTTCCCGTTGCTGCAACCGGTTTATGCCGGACACGACAATGTGGATCTGCTTACCCGCAAGAAAAAGAAAGACATCTTATATATACCTGTCAATCGTAAATTTATCCGGGTAGTTGCCGTTTCGACTGCGGCTATTGCTTTATTCCTGTTGGTTTCCACACCTGTTAAGGATGTCAGCCAGTCGGCTTATACCGCCAGTTTCGTTCCTACGGAAATGGTCGTGAAGACGATTCCCGAAACTGCCCCTAAAGTTGTTTCTGAAACGAAAGTTGTAGAGGTTGCCCCCATGAAAGAGGTAAAACCGGAAGTCAAGGCAACTCCTGCTCCGGTAGTGAAAAAGCCTGCGGTGGCGCCTAAGCCTGCACCGGTAGCCGTTAAGCCCAATCCCAAGATGTATCATATCGTGATTGCCAGCTTCCCGACGGAGGATCAGGCGGATAAATACATAGCCGGAGTGGATCGTAACGAATGCAAGCATGTAAGCAAGGTGGTTCGCGACGGGAAATACCGTATCTATGCCGATAAGTTTGATAATCGCGAGCAAGCCGAAAGCTATATGGCGAATCTTCGTACGAACGAGAAGTATAAAGATGCATGGTTGTTTATCAGCCGGTAAATGGAATTTCAACTAGATACGGACAATCGGGAGTTTCAGGATGCCCTGCAACTGATTACTCATACACGCCAGTCTGTTTTCCTGACCGGGAAAGCGGGGACGGGCAAATCTACTTTTCTTAAATATATCTGTTCGCATATTAAAAAGAAACATGTCGTACTGGCTCCTACCGGAATTGCGGCGATCAATGCGGAAGGTGTCACTTTACATTCTTTCTTTAAGCTGCCTTTTCGTCCGATGCTGCCGGACGATCCCGATCTGAGCCTGAAAGACGGACGGATTTTCGAGTTCTTCAAATATACCAAGGAGCGACGGAAGATTATATCGGAAGTTGAACTGATCATTATCGATGAAATATCGATGGTGCGTGCCGATATTATTGATTGTGTCGATCGTGTTCTTCGTATCTTTTCCGGGAATATGCGTTTGCCGTTCGGCGGGAAGCAACTGTTGTTTGTCGGCGATGTCTTTCAGCTGGAACCGGTTGTCCCATCCGACCAAAAGGAGATTCTCAGTTTGTTTTATGCGAGTCCTTTCTTCTTTTCCGCACGTGTCTTTAAATCGATCAACCTGGTTCCGATAGAGCTTCAGAAAGTATACCGGCAAACCGATCCGGTTTTTATAAATATATTAGACCGAATCCGGAGTAATGTGGCCAGAAAGCAGGAACTGGATACATTGAATGCCCGTTATTACCCTGATTTCGTGCCTCGCAATGAGGATATGTATATTACGCTTGCTACCCGTCGCGACCAGGTGGATTTTATTAATGAAAAAAGATTATCGGAACTGCCTGGCGATGAATTTATCTCTACGGGCAGGATAGAAGGTGAGTTTCCGGAATCCTCTTTGCCTACGCAGTTAAACTTGTCAATCAAGGAGCAGGCGCAGGTTATTTTCATCGATAACGATTACGAACGGCGCTGGGTGAACGGAACGATTGGTATGGTTTCGGGGATCGATGAAAACGGGAATGTCTATGTGTTGTTGGAAAATGGCATCGAGCATTTGGTGGAACCGACTTCATGGCGCAATTACAAGTATAAATATAATGAGAAGGAAAAGAGGATAGAAGAAGAAATTGTCGGAACTTTCGAGCAATTGCCTATCCGCCTGGCCTGGGCTATAACTGTGCATAAGAGCCAGGGGCTTACATTCAACCGGGTCGTTGTCGATCTGACCGGCGGTGTTTTTGCCGGTGGCCAGACGTATGTGGCATTAAGCCGTTGTACTTCTCTGGAAGGACTGGTATTGAAAAGCAAGGTGACTTCCCACGACATCTTTGTCCGTAAAGAGATTGTTCAGTTCAGCCAGCTGTTTAACAGCAAGGAACTGATCGAAAAAAGCCTACGCGAGAGCGAAGCCGAACTTTTGTATGCAAGGGCGGTTCACGATTTCAACCGGGGAAATATGAAGGATGCCGTAGAATCGTTTGCTTTGGCTGTCGGGAAACGGAATGAACTTGATAAACCTTTGGTTCAACGCTTGCTTCGTTCCAAGCTTCAACGTATCAATACGCAGCGGGAACAAATAAAGAAGCTGAAAGATGAACTGCATGCCCAACGCGAGATCCTGAAAGAATATGCGCACGAATATTATTTAATGGGGAATGAATGCGTTACCAAAGCGAATGACCCGAAAGCAGCCTTGCGCTCTTTTGAAAAAGCCTTGAAGCTCAATCCTGAATATGTGGATGCCTGGGTGCGTAAAGGCGTCACCTTGTTGGATATTGGGGAGACGTATGATGCACAGGTTGCCTTGAATGAAGCCGTCAAGTTGAGTCCTCTTTCTTTTAAAGCCCGTTACAATCGGGGTAAGTGTTACTTACGCATGAAATATTATGAAGAAGCTGTTGCCGATCTTCAAAAAGCCGTTTCGATAAAACCAAAACATGCAGCAGCACACGAATATCTTGCGGAAGCCTACCGTTTCGTCGGCGAAGAAGAATTAGCCCGGCAGCATCAGGACATAGCCGATAACCTGAGAGAAAATCGGGATATTTAAGAAAGAATATAAAAATCAAAAGGAATCGTCATGTTTTGCTGGTAGATTATATATCTTTGTGGTGTTTTATAAAAAGTGTTGTGATTGTTTTATTTTAAACACCATCTAGTATGAGGAACTTATTTGTATTCACTCTCTTTATTACTTGTCTGGCATTTGGCTTAAATGCACAGGTTACGACGTCCGGAATCAGTGGGAAGGTGACGGCGGAAGGCGAATTTTTGATAGGAGCAACCATTCGGGCTGTGCATGAACCGTCGGGAACGACGTATGGAACCGTCACAAATGCGGACGGACGTTATAGTTTACAGGGAATGCGTACGGGTGGTCCTTATAAAGTGGAAGTTTCGTATGTTGGATTTCAGAAAGCTGTTTATAGGAATATTATGTTGCAGTTGGGGGAAACCTATCAGCTGGATGTTGTTATGACGGAATCGACTGCCTTGGATGAAATTGTGATAACCGCTTCCAAAGATGCGATATTCAATTCCCAGAGAACAGGGGCAGCCCAGAACTTCAACCAGTCTCAGATACTGTCAACGCCGACGATCAACCGTAGTATTTTCGATATTACGAAGCTCAATCCGCTGGGTGTCAGTACAAGCAGCGGCATGTCGTTTGCCGGATCCAGTAATAAATACAATACGTTTCAGATCGACGGAACGGCGAATAATGACATATTCGGCCTTTCGGCAAGCGGTACGAATGGCGGCCAGGCAGGCGCCAACCCGATATCGTTGGATGCAATCGAAGAAATACAGGTCGTCATCGCTCCTTTTGATGTGCGCCAGAGCGGGTTTACCGGTGGTGGAATCAACGCAATCACCAAGTCGGGTACCAACACTTTCCATGGTTCTGTTTACGGATATTATAATAATGAGAAGTTTTACGGAAAGACGCCCGGTGATGTAACTAACCGTACCCGTCTGAGTGACCAGTCGGCAGAGACATACGGTGTAACCTTAGGTGGCCCGATTATCAAAAATAAACTCTTTTTCTTTACCAACTTTGAACGGGTGAAGGAAACGTATCCTTCTTCCTTTAATATCGGTATGCCAGGATCTGATTTGGATGAAGGCGAAGTCAATCAGGTTATCAAGAAAATATCGGATTTGACCGGTGGATATAATGGCGGCGGATATGGGTTGCAGGATATCGATACTTATTCCAATAAATTTCTGGCACGTGTGGATTGGAACATCAACCAAAAGAATAAGTTTACCATACGGTATAGTTTGCTGGATGCCCGGAGCATGATTTTCTCTAATAAGAAAGCAGCTGCCCATTTGAATGATAATGGATATTATATGAATAACTCAACACATTCGTTGGTAGCCAAGTTGAACAGCCAGATCGGTGCTGATTGGAGCAATGAGTTTCGTGCCGGTTGGACGCGTGTGCGTGATAGCCGCGATGCTGTCGGACAGCCTTTACCTTATATAAAGATACAGAACATGTCCGGTGGAACTTCTCTGGAGTTGGGAACGGAACCTAACTCTACGGCAAACGGGTTGGATCAAGATATTTATGCTTTAACGGACAATGTCTCCCTGAATCATGGTAATCACTTTATTACGTTCGGTACATATAATGAGTTCTTTAACATAACGAACCTGTATATTCTAATAATTATGGTTCGTACACGTATGGTTCCCTGGCTGATTTCCTTTCTGTCGGTACGGCAAACGAGGCGATGCCTATTAATTACAGTTATGCTTATTCGCGCAAGGATATAACCGGTACGACGCGTTGGGCTCCTTCTTTCGGTGCCGCCCAATTGGGATTTTATGCACAGGACGAATGGAAACTGACAGACTTGTTCCGTCTGACTTATGGTGTGCGTATAGATCTTCCTGTCTTTTTCGATAAGCCGCGGGAGAACGACTTGTTCAATCAGTCGGATATCGCACAGCAATATGGTGTGAAAACCCAGCAATTGCCTTCCACGAAAGTTTTATGGTCTCCTCGTGTTGGTTTCCGTTGGAACCTGGATGAAGATCGTTTGACATTGCTTCGCGGTGGTGTCGGTATATTTACCGGTCGCGTTCCTTTCGTCTGGATCTCCAATAGTTTCTCGAATACGGGAGTAGAGGTGGGACGTACGGCTTTGACGAAAATCGAAGATTTTGAGAAAGCCAAAGCGGATGGTTTTAAATTTAATGCAGATCCTAAACACCAGTATCCCTATCCGGATGACCGCGAGTTAAGTACACAGGCGCTTACTTCGGAGGTAAATGTGGTGGATAAAGATTTCAAGTTCCCTTCCGTCCTTCGTGCTAACCTGGCGGTCGAGCATACTTTCCCGTTCGATATACGGGCAAGCCTGGAAGGCCTTTATTCAAAAACATTGAATAATATCTGGTACGAGAATATAAATTACCAGCAAACCGGAACGTTGAACAACGGAGGCGATAATCGTCCGGTTTATTCAAAGGTGGACAATAACTTTACACAGATCATGTATCTGACGAATACCCATAAAGGATATACTTATAGCGTTACGGCGAAAGTCGAGAAAGACTTCGATTTCGGATTAAGTGCCATGGCTGCCTATACTTACGGAAAGGCCAAATCGCTGACCGATGGAAACTCGTCGCAGACATATTCCGGCTGGAAGTTTAACCCGTCTTATTATGGCGATGCCAATCCGGAACTGAGCTGGTCGATGTTTGATGTTCGCAACCGCATCATTGCTTCTGTCTCCTATACAAAAGAATATGCCAAACATTTTTCTACATCGGTTAGCCTGTTTTATAACGGACAAACCGGCGGACGTTATTCTCTGGTGTATAACAACGATATCAATGGTGACGGAGGCTATAACAACGATTTGCTGTATATCCCTACCGATGCCGAGTTTGAGAAGATGGTCTTTACCGATTTCAAGAATAATGACGAGATCGTGACTGCTACCGAGCAGAAAGAAGCATTTGGCCGATGGATTAACTCGAATGATGAGATCCGGAAAACCAAAGGCAACCATATCAAGCGCAACCAGATGGTAAAACCGTTCGAACATCATTTCGACTTCCATATCGCCCAGAACTTCTTTATGGATGTGAACGGACGCCGGCATACGCTTCAACTTAATTTCGATATACTGAACGTTGGCAACCTGTTCAATAAGGAATGGGGATTGTATTACCAGACAATCGGCGGCTTCGACATGACTCCGGTAACGACAAAAATGATAAACGGAGAAATGACTTACCAGTTCCGCGATCCGGGCAAGATGACGACTAATACGGAAATCACTTCCCGTTGGCATGCCCAGGTCGGATTGCGCTATATCTTCTGATAAAGGTTTATTTTAATTATAAGTTATTCGAAAGAGGTTTACTATCTTTGTAAGCCTCTTTTGTTTTACGGGGGGGGGGAGAAATTATTAAAAAAATAAAAATTAATCATTTAGGGGCAATGGTAA
>JAJPZM010000219.1:7548-10234 GCA_021204335.1 Parabacteroides sp.
CTTTGTAAGCCTCTTTTGTTTTACGGGGGGGGGAGAGAAATTATGAATAAAATATCTTTTATGCTTTTGGGGGCAGTGGTCTTCGTCCTGTTGTTGGGAAGTTGTTCTACCTGCGGCAAACAGGAACGTTATGTCGTTGTCCTGTCGATGGATGGCTTCCGTTCCGATTATCCTGACCGGGCTTATACGCCGACGTTGGATTCGTTGGCAGAAGCGGGTGTTCGCGCTGCTTTCCGTCCGGCTTTTCCCAGTGTCACATTCCCGAACCATTACAGTATGGCTACCGGGTTGTATCCGGATCATCATGGTTTAGTCAGTAATTTCTTCTATGCTCTTGATCTGGACAGCGTCTACCGGATGGCTGATCCGACTCCCGGTTTTTATGGAGGAGAGCCTATCTGGAATACGGCGGAAAAACAGGGCGTTCATGCCGCCTCTTTCTTTTGGGTAGGAAGTGAATATTCCATCCAAGGGTGTCAACCTTCCATCTGGAAGCCTTTTGACAAGAATATTCCTTTTGCCGCCCGTGCTGATTCGGTTGTTGCCTGGCTGCAATTTCCAGAGGATATCTGTCCGCATCTGATCATGTGGTATATGGAAGAACTGGATGGGATCGGGCATGCTTGTACACCGGATTCTTCTGCCACCTTGCAGAAAGTAGAAGAGTTGGATCGGGTGCTGAACCATTTCTTTAATGAAGCCCGCAAACTGGATATTTTCAATCAGATCGATTTCCTGGTCGTTTCCGATCATGGGATGGCAACCTTTACGCCGGATAAATATGTCAATCTGAATGACTATCTGCCCCGCGACAGTTTCGATTATGTCTTCGATGGTGTCCCTGTCCTGTTATATCCTAAGGCAAGCTATACCGACAGTGCTTATGCGATATTGAAGCAGGTTCCCCATATAACGGTCTGGAAGAAAAATGAGATTCCCGAAAAGTATGTCTACGGTTCCAATCCCCGGATAGGCGACCTGTTCGTCTTGCCGGATATCGGAACATACGTCAAATTTCGTGCGGAGTCGAACCCGCGTTATGCGGCTACACATGGCTATGATAATTTCGCACCGGAGATGGAGGCTATCTTTTATGCAGCCGGGCCTTCGTTCAGGCAAAATGTAAAGTTGCCAGTGATGGATAACGTTAATCTGTATCTTATCATTGCTAAGCTGTTCGGTTTACAGCCGGCTCCGAATGACGGAGACAGTGCTGTTGTCGAATCCTTATTGAAATAATATAGTTAAAGCCCAAAAGCGATCCCGGAAAGATCGCATTTGGGCTTTTATAACAGAGACTATCATCCCATTAATACTGGAAATTCATCCCCGGACAGAACGCTAACTGGCTGCTGGCACTCTTAATCTCAATCTTATTTTCGCGGGCAAGCCATCCGATTGCAGACCATAATTCAGCTTCACATAATGAGGTAGCCTTTTTCAGTTCCTCAAAACTCCAACATCCACCATCCAGTAATAAATTAAGGATGGCTCCTGCATTTTAATCCAATTGTTCCTTTCGTCATGACAAACTCTCTTTTATGTTTATGGTATAATAGATAAACAGATTTTTCGGCGGAAATGATATAATCGGGCTGTTTCTTTTAGTGTGTTTTAGTGAATGGGTGTGGATTCGGTGAAAATAATTGAAATTGCCCGAAAAAGATTTCTGAAAACGTGCGATGGTATCAAATTAAACCTTACATTTGCGGCACATTGAGATTGATTTAAACTTGTATTTGAACTATAACTCGCAACATTTGATTTGTTAAGTATATTCATTCAATTATTATTCATCCCTCAATTATCAATTAACTAAATAGTTTTTATAAATGAATCTTTACATTTCAAATTTAAGCTACAACGTCACAGACGTTGACTTAAACGAGCTATTTGCAGACTATGGAGAAATCCTTTCAGCAAGAGTTATTACTGACAGAGAAACAGGCCGTTCAAGAGGTTTCGGTTTCGTAGAGTTGAAGGATGACGAAATGGGCCGGAAAGCAATCGAAGAATTAAACCAGGCTACTTATGACGAAAAAGTAATCAACGTAACAGAAGCACGTCCGAGAGAAGATCGCGGTGGCAACCGTGGTGGTGGTTACGGCGGCGGCAATCGTGGCGGTGGCTACGGTGGCGGTAATCGCGGTGGCTATGGTAACGGCGGCGGAAGAAGATATTAATTCCCCCCATATAGCAAATAAGGAAAGCGATCTGTTTGACAGGTCGCTTTTTTTTGTGCCTGCTGATCTCTGGAAAGTTTCTCCCTAATGAAACTTTAGTTTCTCTTAGGTGAAACAAAAGTTTCACTTAAGAGAAACAAACGTTTCGTTAGCATGAAAATAAAAAAGCCTGCCGAAATGAATCAGCAGGCTCCGTAGTGCGTCCGGGGATCGAACCCGAGTTTCCGCCGTGAGAAGGCGGCGTCCTAGGCCACTAGACGAATGCACCGTTTCGTGTCGTAGTTATTATTACGTTAAGACGATGCAAAAGTAATGAATATTTCAATTCGGTGTTCTCCTAAACGGGAAAAATACAAAGAAATTTATCCCTTCTTGTCATTATGATACCGAACATTGGCTTTGTAGCACTAAAAGGCGTTAAAAATGTGAGCATTTTCGTTTATATTTCATTGCTCTTCCTGTTTATTTATTCTACCTTTACCCACTGTTATTGAACAATATAC
>JAJPZM010000309.1 GCA_021204335.1 Parabacteroides sp.
ACATTCATATGATGTTCAATAAATCAACGGACATCATGCGGATAATCATTTTTTGTTTTTCGTAAGGGCGGCCCTGGCGGTCGTCCCGGTATTAACTCCGGTTAAACAGATATTTATGCCGCTTATACGGTATTTATATACTATATATAATAGTGTATAGGGACGGCTGTTTAATGCCGGCCCTATACAATGTGTTTTTACCATGCGAAGATAGGATATTCTTTCATGATGCTGTTTACTTTTTCGCGAACAGCAGTGATAGTCTTATCACATTCAGGAGCAGAAAGAACGGTGTCGATCAGTTCTACGATTTCAGCCATCAACGGCTCTTTGGCACCACGTGTTGTGATAGCCGGAGTACCTACACGAATACCTGAAGTCTGGAAAGCCGAACGGCTGTCGAACGGAACCATGTTCTTGTTGACAGTGATATCGGCTGCAACCAATGCCTTTTCCGCCACTTTACCGGTCAGTTCGGGGAATTTCTTACGCAGGTCGATCAGCATGCTGTGATTATCCGTACCATCGGAGATGATCTTGTAACCTTTGTCGATAAATGCTTTTGCCATAGCAGCGGCATTTGCTTTCACCTGAGCCTGGTATGTTTTATATTCCGGTTCCAGCGCTTCTCCGAATGCAACGGCTTTAGCAGCAATTACATGTTCCAGCGGGCCACCCTGGATACCCGGGAATACGGCTGAGTCGAGCAACTGCGACATTTTTTTGATTTCACCTTTCGGAGTCTTCTTACCCCAAGGGTTCTCGAAGTCTTTACCCAACAGGATGATACCTCCGCGCGGACCACGTAAAGTCTTGTGTGTCGTCGAAGTTACGATATGAGCATATTCCAGCGGGTTGTTCAGCAAACCTGCGGCAATCAGACCGGCCGGGTGAGCCATGTCGATCATCAACAAAGCGCCCACCTTGTCGGCGATTTCGCGCATGCGTTTGTAATCCCATTCACGTGAATAAGCCGAGCCGCCACCGACGATCAAACGAGGTTTTTCGCGCAGTGCCACTTCTTCCATCTGGTCGTAGTCAACACGTCCGGTGTCTTCTTTCACGTTGTATTCTGTTGCTCTATATAGGATACCTGAACTATTTACGGGAGAACCATGAGAAAGGTGGCCGCCATGTGCCAGATTCAAACCGAGGAATGTATCCCCTGGGTTAAGAACTGCCAGGAATACGGCTGCATTTGCCTGTGCTCCCGAGTGAGGCTGGACGTTTGCCCATTCTGCATTGAAGATTTGTTTCAACCGTTCGATAGCGATTGTTTCGCTCTGGTCGACTACCTCGCAACCACCATAATAACGCTTGCCGGGATAACCTTCGGCGTATTTGTTGGTCAGACAGCTACCCATGGCTTGCATCACCTGGTCGCTCACAAAGTTTTCAGAAGCAATCAGCTCGATGCCTTTCAACTGGCGCTGATGTTCTTTCTCAATGATGTCGAAAATGATCTTGTCTTGTTTCATTACATGTAAAATTGGTTATTGCAATGAGTTCTCTGCTTTTCAATCCGAGAGAATCGTTGCAAATTTACGATAAAAATCTGTATATATAGCGTAAATGTTATCAAAATATAATTAGAAGGGCAGGGAAAAAAGGATTGTTTTGCACGTACTGCTTGATGCCGTGTTTCGTGGATGGTAGGAATGCGAGTAAGGAAATAGTAAATATTGATATTGGCGTTACTGTTTTAATTGTCAGTCGATTACAGTTTCCTCGTAGTTTCTGCATTTGGAAACTCCAGTTCCTCGCGGAGGAAACTGTAGTTTCCTCCCATGGAAACGCGCGTTTCTTCCTAAGGAAACTCAGTTTCCTCTAATGGAAATTATCGGAAACAAAAAGGGGCACTTCGCATATATTGCTAAAGTGTCCCCTCTTTAAGAAGAATGCTTTATAAATTAAGGCTCAGCTATCGTTTCCTCTGCGATGATCCGGGCTTTATCCGCATCGCTCTGGATATTCGGTTGCTCCAGACCGTAATGTTTGATCTTGTCTTCCCGTTTCAACAACAAGGCGATGCCAAGTGCCAGGACGCCGAAACAGGTGAAGATTGCCATCGGCAGCGTATAATCGTAAGCCGGTTTGCCGCTGCCGTTGTCGATCTTGCAATAAGTATCCAATACCCAGCCGATCAACAGGGGAACCATACTCAGACCGATGTTCTGAACCCAGAAGATCAGTGCGTATGCCGTACCTAACTGTTTTTCCGGGATAATCTTCGGAACAGAGGGCCACATGGCTGACGGAACCAGTGAGAAGGCGATACCCAACACCACCATTACGATCGTGGCAAACCACCATTCGTTGAGGATAGGCAATGTAAATAACAGGTGAACGCCAATCAGCATCAAGGCACCGAAGATCATAATCGTTGCCCCTTTCCCTTTGCGGTCGTAGAGGTTGCCGAAGAACGGTGTCAGCAGGATCGTTCCGAAAGGCAGGATAGCAGGAATATTACCCGCCAGGTCGGGATCTACATTATATTTATTGACCATCAGGTCGGTTGCGTATTTCAGGAACGGGAATACGGCCGAGTAGAACAGGACGCATAGCAAAGCGATCAGCCAGAAACCTTTGTTGGTAACGATCAGCACGATATCTTTCAAGCGGAACGGTTCTTCTTCTTCTGCCTGCTCCATCGCATCCATCGAAGTATCCAGCTTGCGGTCCATTACACAGAAGACAAGGAATGCGATCAAACCGATACACAGCATGCAAAGGCACAACAGGATCGGTGCGGAGATGCTTCCGAAGAATTTAGCAGCCGGAACGGTGATAGACAATGCCAAAGCCGTACCCAGACGTGCCGTAGCCATCTCGAGCCCCATCGCCAAGGCCATTTCTTTCCCTTTGAACCAGCGTACGATGATCTTGGAAACTGTGATACCCGCTGTTTCCACACCTACGCCAAAGATAGCATAACCGATAGCGGCCACCATTACCTGGGCTTTCCAGCCGAAGATCATCCCGTCCATCGTAAAGAAGTCGGAGATGGCATAATATTTAAGCGAACAACCGGCAATCATTAAAATGCAAGACATGACTCCTGTAAAACGGACTCCCATCTTATCCAGAATGATACCGCCGATAATCAACATGAAAAGGAATACGTTGAACCAGCCGTATGCACTGGTAAAGAAGCCGTATTCGGTACTGCTCCAGGAAAGTTGTTCTTCCAGCATCGGTTTCAACGGTGCCATTACATCGGTCAGGAAGTAACCGCAAAGCATGGTAAAAGCGACGAGCGCCAGCACGCTCCATCGGGCGACTTTCGATTCGCTCAGTTTTTGGTGAATTTGTTCAATCATGATATTTGCTTTAGTTAAGTTATATTATTTATCTTCTTTCATGAATAGCGGGAGGGCGTCGGCCACAATAAAAGTGCTTCCCCCGATAAAGATCGTATCTTCTTCTGCGGCATTTGCCAAAGCCCGTTCGACGGCAATGGCGACAGAATCGCACGTGACGCCGCTAAGGCCGTGCATCATGCCCATGGCGGCTATTTCGGCCGACGGCATTGCCCGTTCGACGGATGCCTGCGTGAAATAATAAAAAGCTTCCTTGGACATCAGTTCCAATACGCCGTTAATATCTTTGTCGTTTACCATACCGACGATCATGTGGGTTCGGCGGGAGCGTTTTATCACTTCGCCCAGTTGCAGGTTCAGATATTGCCATCCACCGGTATTATGGCCGGTGTCGCAGATTACTTTCGGCTTTTCCTGCAAGGTTTGCCAACGTCCCATCAATCCGGTAAGCTCTACAACATGCTCGAATCCTTCGCGTACGGCTTCCTGAGGAATTTCAACTCCCAGGCTTCCGAGCAGGTTGAGTGCCGCCAATGCGGTTTTGGCATTCCTTACCTGGACTACTCCACCCAGTTCGCCGAACAACTGCCCGTATTCGACAGAGTCGAAATACCACTCGCCCGTATCCATCAGATAGGATTCGTTAAGCAATTCTTCCCGCGAGGCAAAGTAAACCAGTGTATCATTCTTTACGGCGGTGTCAGCAAAGACCTGTGCAACGCTTTGGGTATATACCTCACCGACTAGCGCCGATATTCCCGGTTTGATGATCCCCGCTTTCTCGAAAGCGATCTTTTCGACCGTATCGCCCAGGAACTGGGTATGGTCGAGACTGATATTGGTAATGATGCTCAGGATTGGTGTGATGATGTTCGTACTGTCCAACCTTCCGCCCATGCCCACTTCGATAATGGCGTAATCTACTTTTTCGGCACGGAAATAATCGAAAGCCATGGTAGAAGTCAGTTCAAAGAAAGAGGGACGGAGAGGTTCGAACGTGGCGCGGTGGCGATCTACGAAATCGATTACATAGTCTTTGGGGATCATCTTGCCGTTTACCCGGATGCGTTCGCGGAAATCGATCAGGTGAGGAGAGGTGAAAAGCCCTACCTTATATCCCGCCTGGCGAAGGATCGCTGCCAACAGATGGCTGACAGAGCCTTTCCCGTTTGTGCCGGCAACATGGATTGTTTTATACGCTTTATGGGGATTTCCCAGATAATTGTCAAGTGCTATACTGGTGTCGAGCCCCGGTTTGTAAGCGGATGCCCCGCTGTGCTGGAATACCGGAGTGCTGGTATATAGATAATGAAGTGTTTCTTCGTAAGTCATGCTGTTCGTTTATTATAATTGGCAAAAGTAGTTAATTTTATTTATACCTTTGTGCCCGTTTGAATAAAATAAGAGGAGAAGAAATGAATAAACAACGTGTAGCCTATACTCCGGTAGGAGGGGTATGTTCTAAGATGATGATTGTAGATGCAGAAGATAATATAATAACCAATGTACAGATCATTGGCGGATGCCAGGGGAATACACTGGGGGTATCCAAACTGTTAATCGGCATGGAGGTGAAAGAGGCGATCCAACGCCTGGAAGGCATCGATTGCCGCGAGCGGGGCACTTCCTGTCCGGATCAGCTGGCGCAGGCACTGAAGAAATTATAACATGTCTTTCACCAGTCTGAACCCGTTGTTGAAGTGCTTGCTTCCCGGGTAGATGTAGAAATGGCAGGTAGGACGGCTGGAAGCGCGGTCGTTGAACCAGGTGCCGCCACGTACGACGGCATATTGTTTGCCGTCTTTCTCAAAACAGTTGGAACACCACTCCCATACATTGCCGCTCATATCGTGAATGCCCAATCCGTTGGGTTTCTTCATGCCGACCGGATGCGGTTTGCCTTCTGAGTTGCCTGCGTACCATCCCAGGCTGTCGAGTTCCATGCCGCCGCTATACAGATGGTCGCGTTTACCGTATAATCCGCCGCGGGCGGCATATTCCCATTCTTCTTCGGTAGGCAAGCGGCCGCCTGCCCATTTACAATATTCGTTTGCTCCGTACCAGGTGATATAAATAGCCGGATGTGCTTCATAGCCGGAAACAGGTTTCCCGCCTTGTATGCCCCAATTACATTCGTAGTATAAAGGTTGTCCGGCATCCGGCCCTTCTTTTACGATTGCGCTTTCGTAAGCGCCGAGGAAGGTGGCAAACTGGAAATTGGTTATCTCGTATTTGCTGATATAAAAGCTTTTTACGGTTACATCATGCGGTGGGTTGTTGTCTTCTTTATAAGTTGACCCCATCTTAAAAGTACTGCCTTTGACTTCTACCATTTCCGGAATAATGTTGGTCGACAGCCATTTGTGGAATTCTATTTCTTTGATGCGTCTCCCGGCTTCTTCCAGGTCTTCTTCCCTGCCGCCGCTTTCGATGAATTTGTTGAGGTAGGAGATAGATATATCGTATGCTTCTTCTCCTTTCAGCGGGAGCAAACGTTCGTACATCATGGCAAGCGCGAGATATCCGTCGGTACGTTCCGGGTCGAGGCGCACGCCCTGTTCGTATAGTTTGAAAGCTTCTTCGGTATATTTGTACATATCGGTCGGGCTGCCGCTGAGCGATAGCATATTGTCGGCTTGCCTTATGCAATTCTCGGCATACGGGTTGATCTGGTTACTGATCATACGGGCGAATTTGGTCTTCTTCATTTCTACCGGTATTAACCTGTAAAACTGGCGCAGGGAATCGGGTGTCAGCTTTTTCATGATTCGGGTAAGCAGGAATTGTCCGGCATATTTATCCATGTTTTTCCCGATGAAAGCGATACGGATGGAATCCCGTTCTTGTTGGGCGGCATGCAGTTCCAGATCGACGTCCAACAGGTTTGTTTTGGGAACTGCCGGGCCGTCGCCTTTCTCCTTGCGTTTCTTGCCGATAGCTCCCAAGTCATGCAGGAACATCGATACGGCGTTCAGGCTGTCGATACGGATATTCAGGTCGTGTGTTGCTTCCAGATAAACAGCGTAGCCTGTATGGGTTTCTGCTCCCCTAAAGTGAAGACCATTGGGGAAATCGGAGAGGTTGCCCTCTATATATAATGTATCTTTGTCGATGAGCAGGTCGCAATGATAGAATTCATCCTCTATGGTCGTGCATAGCCATAAATGTTGTGGAATATCGGCAAGTGTTCCTCTCATCGTAAGCGAACCTTTCTCCAACCGCATGGAGTTGATGATCCGCTGGTTGTCGAATTGTTTCAGAAAGAAAACGGTTTCATCTTTTACACCTTTGATCTGGGCCTGTATCACATAGTGGCTGTCGGCCATCGCGAAAAGGCTGCAACAAAGAAATAGAATGGATAGGAGTATTCTTGCCATCTTGTTTCCTGTATTGAAAAGTTAGTCGATAATCAGTTTATATCCGATACCCCGGACATTCAGAATTTTGATTGTTTCGTCTTCCGATAGCTTGTGGCGCAGTTTGGTGATGAAGACATGTAAACTGCGGGCATTAAAAAAGGAATCGTCGCCCCAAAGGTCGAGTAGAACATCTTTCATCGGCAACACATGATCTTTGTTTTCGCAAAGACGTTTGAGTATTTCCGACTCTCGGTTGCTCAACAGTTGCTTCTCACCACAATATTGCAGTGTTTGGGTAATGGAGTCGAAGGTATATTGGCCGAGTTCGAAGGTCGATTTCTCCTCTTTCTTTACGGTAATCTTATTGAGCAGGGCTTTGATACGAATAATGAGTTCTGCCATGCCGAAAGGCTTTTTCAGATAATCGTTACCGCCCAACTCGAAACCTTCTACCACATCGTTGGCGGCAGAGCGGGCGGAGAGGAAAAGGACGGGAATCTGACTGTCGGTCTTGCGGATATGACGTACCAGGGTGAAACCGTCTATCTTCGGCATCATGATATCTGTTACGATGATATCGGGCTTTACCTCTTTATAAAGCGCCAGACCTTCTTCGCCATCGGCCGCCAATACGATATCGAATTCTTCGCTACCCAGCGTGTCTTTGATGATCATGGCGAGTGTAGGTTCATCTTCTATCAGTAATACTTTAATCTTTGCCATTGTCTTTTAGTTTTTAAAATGAAGGGTGAATGTAGTGCCTTTGCCGGGCTGGCTTTTAACCGTTACGCTTCCGCCATGTTTCGACATCATGTCTTTTACGTAATAGAGCCCCAGTCCGTAGCCTTTTACGTTATGCAGATTGCCGCTGGGTACCCGGTAAAACTTATCGAATATTTGTTGCAGGTTCGCTTCGCTGATACCGATACCGTTGTCGGATACGGACAGGAGGATCTCATTCGAGTGCTTTTCGGCCTTGATTGAAATCTCCACCGGTTTGTCTCCCGAATATTTTACAGCGTTATCGATCAGGTTTCCCAACATATTATAGAAATGCGTGCGGTCGGCAAATACTGCAAGCGTTTCGGGGATGTCGGTTGTGATGCTGATGGGTTTTCCAGCTTTCAGTTTATGTTGCTCGATCAATGAAGGGATAAGTGTTGAGATTTGAATGCCTTCCTGCTTCAGGCGGAAGGTACTGCGGTTTTCGACCGAAAGGGTCAGAATCTGTTCAACCAGACCGCTTAGATGTGTGAGTTGTTCCCGAACGATTTTCAGATACTTCTTTTGCTTTTCGCTGGCATTATTGTCGTAATTGAGCAGCACGTCGTTGGCTGCATAAGCTACCGAGATCGGTGTTTTAAGCTCATGTGTCATGTTGTTGGTGAAATCCGTTTTCAATTCTTCCACCGTCTTTTGCCGCAAGATGGTGTAGAGCAGATGGACGAATGCGATCAGAATCAGAACGACCAACAGGAGAGAGGAAATAAGGATTCCCGCCATCTGCCGGAATACCAGTTGCGTGGTGGTTCTTATTGATAATTGGTAATATACCCGGGGCTGGGTCTGAGTTGTGATTGCATAACTGAATTGTGCGGCATTCTGCCATGATTTAGAGACATCGAGGCTATCTGAAAGAAAACTCATGGCTGTTGTTCGCAAGCTGTCACTCACTTCAATGATTTCAAGTTTATAGGGGACGAAGATATTCCGTTGCTTCAGTTCATCAGTCAGCAAATTGTCGTAGACAGCATAATCGACAGGCATGATTAAATCTAATTTATGATGCATGGCTTGCTGTATTTGTCCTTCCAAGGTGGTCAGTAAGTCCAGATATTCGCTAAGAGATTCGGCCGCATCTTCATACTGGAACGGATTCTTATCAGCCTTAACGGCGAAGCTGTCCATTATGCCGGTCTTTTGAGCTTCTTGGGTACTGTCGTTCGAGAGGATGATTTTGGCATTTACATCTGTTTCTACCTTCTGATCCGACAAAAAGTCCATACGGATAAACAGTTCTTTATAGTCGGCCATCCGCATGGCATCCTGTATATTTTCATTGACTTGCTGGCTGGTCGAATCGTACAGTCCTTTCAGCCAATATCCTTGCGAAAACAACAGCCCGGCAAGCGACAGGCTGATCAGGGCGGCAATAATCTTAAAACGTAACTTTGTTTTCATCTTCCTTCTATAAGTCTTTCCTGCAAAAGTAGAAGATAAGTTTTATAAAGAAGATATTTGATAAGACTAAATAACACTCCATAAGCCAGCGATAATACAGTTTCTCGTTTGAACGCGTTTCCTTTGTCATGTCGTTAATTAATAAAATAAACAAATATGAAACGTGTACTTTACTATGTGATGTTTTCCCTGCTTGTTTTTAGTGGGGTGATGAATGCTCAGAATCAAGATAACTTTATTCATGGGCAGGTAACGGATACAGATAATAATCCGATTGACGGAGTGGCAGTGGTTCTTCAGACGTTGGATTCGGTATATGTCGATGCTATTGTAACCGACAGCCTTGGCGAATTTAAATTGAATCAGGCTGCCGATCGCACATATCGTCTTTTGTTTCAACATATATTATTTGAACCTTACTTTTTGGAAGTTTCTCAGGCGGGTATTGGCGTTATTCGTCTGACTTCCAGGAATTATGAACTGGACGGGGTGATCGTAAAGGCTGAACGCCCGCAGGTGAAAGTTGAAAACGGTGCACTGAAATATGATGTGCCTCAGTTGATGAAAGATAAGACGGTAAGTAATGCATTTGAAGTGGTCAAACAAATACCCGGCATTATAGGTGGTTCTGACGAGATCCAGTTACTGGGAGCCGGATCGCCTCAAATCATTCTGAACGGGCAGTTAACGACTATGTCGGTAGACCAATTGACTACCCTGTTGAAAAGTATTCCTTCCTCGCGGGTAAAAAATGTGGAAGTGATGTATAATGCCCCTGCCAAATACAATATTAAAGGGTCGGTTATCAACGTTATACTGGATAAAGGCGCAGCCGACAGAACCGCATTACAGGGGGAGGTAGGTGCTGATTATCTCCAAAGGCATTATGCATCCGGTAAGGCACATGCCAATCTATTGTATTCGACTCCAAACCTGACTGTCGACTTTCTGGTAAGTGGCGATAAAGGACGCATGTTTGAAGGAGAAGAAATTATGGCACGACATACGTTGGAAAATGGAGTGACGGAAGTAAATCAATTCGGACGTGGAAATAATCGCATAACCAGTGGGGATATGCGATTAGGTCTGGACTATACATTCAAAAATGAAGATAAATTGTCGGCAGCCTATTCCTTAGGTGGCAACAATGTGAAGAAGAATCGCAGTGCGGAAACCGTTTTTTCCGTACCCGAAAGTGCGGCATCGGAAGATCAGCGTACCAGCCTGACTACGGGAAAAGACAAGGCTACTTTGCATAATGTACGTGTGCAATATGATGGTCATGCCGGACTGACAGCCGGAATGGATTTTACCAAAATGATTATCCGCATGATGTCCGTTGATTTATTGAACATCATATGAATGTTT
>JAJPZM010000200.1 GCA_021204335.1 Parabacteroides sp.
AGAATATATTGTTAATTTTGTTTGCGGGTAGCCAATTGACAACTGTCGGCGCACAAGAAAAGGTCGTACCTTTTGCCTTTGGCGATATGGATCAATGGGTAGTCCGCGAGATCAGCGAATCAGGAATTATTGGTGGCAACACGAAGCATCTTTACGAGTTGGGACCGACGGATACGATTGTAGGAAACACCGCATATAAAAATCAAGGCGGTTCTCCGTGGGCCAATTCCAACGTAATGGCAAAGGTGGCCGGCGTGGTAAAAACCAATACCTCTGTTTTCCCTGAGAAAAGGGGCGACGGCTGGTGTGCCCGCCTGGAAACACGCATGGAAAGCGTAAAGGTATTTGGGTTGGTTGATATTGAGGTGGTGGCTGCCGGTTCGGTTTTTCTGGGGTCGGTACATGAACCGATTAAAGGGACTAAGAATCCCCAGGCAATGCTTAACAGTGGCATTGCGTTTACCAAAAAACCGAAAGCGATCCGCTTTGATTATAAGGTGAAAGCAGCACTGGAAAAGGAACGTATCCGCAGTACAGGTTTCAGCCGTCAATCGAAAGTAGCCGGACAGGACTCTATTGCCGCTATTCTGTTTTTGCAGAAACGGTGGGAAGATAAGCAAGGCAATATATATGCCAAACGGGTAGGGACGATGGTGCAACGCTATATCTCGTCGACAGATGGTTGGGTGAACGATGCCACCTATCCGATCCTGTATGGAAATATAACTGCCGATCCCGCTTACCAACCGTATATGCGTATACAGGTGGAAGAACGTTACACGACGAATAGTAAGGGCGAAAGTGTCCCTATTCAGGAAATAGGCTGGGCGGAAGAAGGCGATGAACCGACGCATCTGATCTTACAGTTTACTTCCAGTCATGGCGGCGCTTACATCGGTTCCCCGGGTAATACGTTCTGGATTGATAATGTAAAACTGGTTTATTAATATATGGAAGTAGAGGCAAAGATAAAAGCACTTCGTGATGAGCTGGAACAGCATAATTATAATTATTATGTGCTTTCCACACCGACTATATCAGACCGCGAGTTTGATGAGAAGATGAAAGAATTGCAGGCATTGGAAGAAGCCAATCCTGAATTCGCCGATCCGCATTCGCCGACGCAACGGGTAGGGAGCGACCTCTCGAAGGAATTCGAACAGGTGGTTCACCAATATCCGATGCTCTCTTTGGGCAATACTTATTCCGAAGACGAGATACGCGATTTTTATGAGCGGACTGAGCGTGCTTTAAACGAGCCTTTCGAAATAGTAGCCGAATTAAAATACGACGGGACTTCTATCTCGTTGATCTATGAAAACGGCCGCCTGATGCGTGCCGTTACCCGCGGCGACGGAACGCGTGGCGATGATGTGACCGCCAATGTAAAGACGATCCGTTCCGTCCCCTTAAAATTGCGTGGAGATAATTACCCTGCCAACTTTGAGATACGTGGAGAGATCTTGCTTCCTTGGGCTGAGTTCGATCGTTTGAACAAAGAGCGTGAAGAACAGGAAGAACCTCTTTTTGCCAATCCGCGTAATGCTGCATCGGGAACATTGAAACAGCAAAATCCTGCCATTGTCGCTTCCCGTAAACTGGATGCTTATTTCTATTATTTATTGGGAGAGGAGCTTCCGGCAGAGGAGCATTACGAAAATTTGCAGATCGCCCGTACCTGGGGATTTAAAATACCGGATGTCATCCGCAAATGTAGCAGCTTACAAGATATTTTTGATTATATCGCTTACTGGGATGCAGAACGAAAGAACCTTCCTGTCGCTACGGATGGCATTGTTTTAAAAGTAAATTCACTTCGGCAGCAAAAGAATCTGGGATTTACGGCAAAGAGCCCGCGCTGGGCGATCGCTTATAAATTCCAGGCAGAGCGTGCCGTTACCCGACTGAACTCCGTATCTTTCCAGGTAGGACGTACCGGGGCTGTTACTCCGGTTGCAAACCTGGAACCGGTGTTGCTTGCCGGCACGACCGTAAAGCGCGCTTCACTCCATAATGCCGATATTATTGAAGGTTTGGATTTGCATCTGGGCGATAACGTCTATGTAGAGAAGGGCGGAGAGATTATCCCTAAAATTGTCGGGGTAGATGTAGAATCGCGCTCCATGTTGCTGGGCGCCAAGGTTACTTTCATTAAGACTTGCCCGGAATGCGGTACGCCTTTGTATCGCCCGGAAGGAGAAGCGGCACGTTATTGCCCGAATGAATCCGGTTGCCCGCCGCAGATAAAAGGCCGTATCGAACATTTCGTTACCCGTCGTGCCATGAATATAAACATGGGGCCGGAAACGGTAGAAGACTTGTATAATGCCGGATTGGTTAAGGATGTAGCCGACCTTTATACGCTGAAAGTGCCCGACCTGTTGCGTCTGGAACGTTGGGCGGAGAAAAGCGCCCGCAACCTGATGATCAGCCTGGAAGAATCGAAACAGGTTCCTTTCGAACGGGTTCTGTTCGGACTGGGTATCCGCTATGTCGGCGAAACTGTTGCCAAACGTCTGGCTTCCGCCTTCCATTCTATGAAGCAACTGCAAGAGGCTTCCCTGGAGACGTTGACCGAAGTAGACGAAATCGGCGAACGCATTGCCCGCAGTGTTGTCGATTACTTTGTTGACGAAGAAAACCGTACATTGGTAGCGCGCCTGGAAGAATACGGCTTGCAGATGTCGGTAGCCGAGGAAGTATTGGCGAACCGCTCCGACAAATTGAAAGGATTGTCTATCGTAATCAGCGGAACATTTGCACAGCATTCGCGCGACGAATATAAAGCCATGATCGAGCAACATGGCGGAAAGAACAGCGGTTCCGTCTCCGGTAAGACCGATTATATCCTTGCCGGAGAAAATATGGGTCCTGCCAAGCTGGAAAAAGCAGCCAAGCTGGGAGTAAAGATTATTAATGAAGAAGAATTCCTAAACATGCTTGGCGAATGAAATTGACAAATCATTTTATACGGAATAAAGTAAAGAAGCTTGCCGGGCAGCCCGATCGACGCCGCAGTTGTTTCTGTAATTTGAAAGATACCCGCCATATACTGGTTCTGTTCAATGCGGAAGACCACGATGAGGTTGAACCTTGTCTTGAAACATTGCGTATGATGCATAAGCATATAAACGTTTGTGCATATATCTCCGGCGATGCGGTTCCGGAAATGAATCCTTCCTATATGCTTATTCATGCCAAGAATGATTTGGATATGTGGTACGTACCCAAGGCGGAAGTCCTGGAAAAGTTCCGTTCATGCGATGCCGATATCCTGATCGACCTTACAAGGGGGAATAATTATGCGATGCAATACCTGTTGCTGCAACATCCCGGAATCTTTAAAGTAGGAGCGCGCACCAACGATCTCGATTTATATGATCTCACTGTTTCAGTAACAGAAGATGCTGATATAAAGCATTTATTCGGACATATCTTATTTTATTTGCAGACAATCCGTTCCAAATGATATAATTTCGTTATTTTTGCAGTGCTAAATAACAAAAAAGGAATATTTTCCCCATGGCAGACATAAATTTAAAAGGAATGGGTGTGGCATTGATCACTCCCTTTAAGGAAGACGAAAGTGTAGATTACGATGCGTTGAGTAAACTGGTTGATTACCAGTTGCAAAATGGAACCGATTATCTGGTAGTGTTAGGAACTACTGCGGAAACGCCGACTCTCACTGAAGATGAAAAAAAGAAAATCATCAGCCTTGTCGTAACGAAGGTAAACGGCCGCATCCCCATTGTATTGGGCGTTGGTGGAAACTGTACCCGTTCGATCGTAGAAAAGCTGAAAAACGATAATTTCGATGGCATCGACGCAATCCTGTCTGTCGTACCTTATTACAATAAGCCTTCGCAGGAAGGTATCTACCAGCATTACAAGGCTATTGCCGAAGCAACGCGTCTCCCGATCGTATTATATAATGTACCGGGCAGAACCGGGGTGAATATGACTGCTGCCACGACACTCCGCATTGCACGCGAGTTCAGTAATGTGGTTGCCGTAAAAGAAGCTTCCGGCAATACCACCCAGATGGATGATATCATTAAGAACAAACCAACTAATTTCAATGTGATTTCCGGTGACGACGGTATCACTTTCCCGCTGATTACTTTGGGTGCAATCGGTGTGATTTCAGTAATCGGTAATGCTTTCCCACGTGAGTTCAGCCGCATGGTGCGTCTGGCATTGGCAGGCGATTATGAAAATGCCCGTACTATCCACCACCGTTTCACCGAGTTGTTTGAACTGCTGTTTGTAGACGGCAACCCGGCTGGTGCAAAAAGTATGTTGAATGCGATGGGGTTCATTGAAAACAAGCTGCGCTTGCCGTTGGTGTCGACCCGTATCACTACTTTCGAGAAGATACGTGATGTGTTGCAGCGACTGAGCATTAAGTGCTAATATTCTTGCTTTAAATTTATAAGAAACAAGCGATGACTCCGAAATATGATTCCGGCGTCATCGCTTGTTTGTTTTATAATTTCACGCTCAATTATCTTCCGCCGGCTGATACAAATACCGCTTGATGCTACGCTTCGGCGTCTTTTCAAATTCTTCCTGATATAGCTTGAAGCAGGACACTTTACTGTAAACGGGCATTTCCGCATTCAGCTGGTTGATGTTCTGTTGCATTAAAGCTTCTACTTCGGAATGCTGCATGCCGGCTTTGTCAAGCTGTTCCCAATCGGGGTAGATCAGGGCTACCAGTTTGCCGCCTTGCGAGATGATGAGCGACTCTGCCACATAAAGCATGTTGTTTAACCGGTCTTCTATTTCTTCCGGGTAGATGTTTTGTCCGCTCGGCCCCAGGATCATCGATTTGCTGCGACCGCGGATATAAAGGAAACCGTCTGCATCGATTGTCCCCAAGTCACCGGTGCGCATCCAGCCGTCGGGCATCATGACAGCTCGGGTAGCTTCGGGATTTTTGTAATATCCCAGCATGACATTCATCCCCCGTACGAGGATTTCGCCTACTTCATTGACCGGGTCGGCAGAGTCGATACGGGCTTCCATGCGGTCGACAATGCGGCCGACGGAACCTTGCTTGAACGTATCCCATTGCTCGTAAGCCACTAACGGGCCGCATTCCGTCATTCCATAACCGACTGTATAACGGAAATTGATAGAACGCAGGAACGTTTCGACCTCCCTGTTGAGGGCAGCACCGCCGATCACCACTTCCCCGAATTTTCCCCCGAAAGAGTCGTTCAGCTTCTTGGCTATCGTGTCGAGTACCTTCTGGTCGAGATACGGGACTTTCAGCAGCAGCTTGATAAGCGGCTTTTCCAGTTCCGGGAATATCCTGTTTTTGACGATCTTCTCTATGATAAGAGGAACTGCTAGTATTAATGCCGGTTTGACGCGGGCAAAAGCCTCGGCAATAATCTTCGGGCTGGGCGTACGAGTAAGGAAATGTACGTGGCAACCTTTGTTTACGCAGTTCAGTATCTCGAATGCCAGACCGTACATGTGCGCCATCGGCAACATGCAGACCACGCTATCACCCGGATGAATAAAGGGCAACCTGTCGTAGGCAAACTGCGTGTTACTCCATAAACTGCGGTAAGGAATCATGACTCCTTTGGAGAAGCTGGTCGTTCCCGAAGTATAATTCAGTACGGCAAGTTCTTCCGGTTGTTCGATATGATATTTTACATCGGCTGCTGTGAAGGAGCGGGGATACTTCTTTTCGAAGTATTCATTGATCCGGTCGCGAACGATGCGCACCTCTTTATTCTTACTCTTGATGATGGAGAAATTATCCAGCATCATAAACAGCTTGACATCGGGCATCATCTGCTCGTTCATATTCTCCCAGTTGCTTGCTCCGGCAAGAACGGCTTTTGCTCCCGAATGGTTTACGATGTGGTGAATGTTATCCGGCTTGAAGTCATGCAGGATAGGGACGGCAACGGCTCCGTATGCCAATATGCCGAAGAAACAGATTGCCCAGTTGGACGAGTTACGTCCCACCAGCGCTACTTTGTCTCCTTTCTTTATACCTGCGTGTTCGAGAATTATATGAAATTTTTCTATCCGGCGGACCACATCTTTATAATGGTATGTATGTCCGTTATAGTCTGAGAAAGCAGGCAAGTCCCAATGTTCCCTGATGCTGTTCTCTATAAGTGCTAAAAAACGATTTTCCATGAAGATATATTTATATGAATAATCATGAAAACAAAAAGTTTGTTGCAAATATAGCAAAAATACATACGTGATTATTTTGTTTATTCCCGAAAAGTCTTTATGTTTGCGGTGTTCGTATAACACTATGTAAGTCGTATGATTGTAAAAGGCTACAGAAAACTATTTAATTGCTTGATGTTCTATCTTTAAGCAATATCTTCTCTCCCGGGTATTACCGCCTTCAGGTGCGGTAAATTCTTTTGTTATTCTTACTTATTTCTTATAAAAATACTGTGTTCTTCTATACATATATATAATGTATAGTGCATGCACGAATAAATAACCATTCAAAATGAGTACAACAACAGCTCAACGTGCACCTCAGAGTGCATCCAACTTTGCTCCTACAGTGGAAGCAAACGCTTATGGTATGAACGACCGCATCAAACGGTTGCGTCAGCTTTCTTTCGAAGCTGAACCTTCTTTGTCTATCGAACGGGCACTGATAGAGACCCGCTTCTATAAGGAAAATTACGGGAAATATCCTATCCCTGTCCTGAGAGCGTTGAACTTTCTGGAAATCTGCAAACAGAAAACTATCTATATCGGTAAAGACGAACTGATCGTCGGCGAACGTGGTCCGGCACCGAAAGCTGTTCCTACTTTCCCCGAACTGACTTGCCATAGTATGGAAGACCTGCATGTGCTGAATACCCGCGAGTTGCAGCGCTACACAATCAGCCAAGAAGATATCGACACCTACGAACGCGAAGTCATTCCTTACTGGAAAGGACGTACGCAGCGCGAACGTATCTTCAACCATGTTCCCAAAGAATGGAAAGAGACCTACGAAGTCGGCATGTTTACCGAGTTTATGGAACAACGTGCTCCCGGGCATACGGCGCTCGACGGTAAAGTATATCAGTATGGTTTGCTGGACTTGAAAGAACGCATTGCCAACGAACTGGCTCACCTCGACTTTATGAACGACCCCGAAGCGACCGACAAGCAAGAAGAATTGACGGCCATGTCTATTTCGTGTGATGCAGCGATTTTATTCGCAGAGCGTCATGCCGACCTGGCCGATGAAATGTCAATGACGGAAAAGGATCCGAAACGTGCTGCCGAACTGCGCAAGATTGCCGAAGTATGCCGTTGGGTTCCCGCCCATGCTCCGCGTACCTATTGGGAAGCCATCCAGATGTATTGGTTCGTGCACCTGGGAACGATTACCGAACTGAACGGTTGGGATGCCATGAACCCCGGCCATTTCGACCAGCATCTGGCTCCTTTCTATGAAAAGGAAATAGCAGCCGGTACGCTTACCCGCGAAGAAGCCAAAGAGTTGATGTCGTGCTTCTTTATTAAGGTAAACAACCATACAGCACCTCCTAAAGTGGGTATTACCGCTAAAGAGAGCGGAACATACAACGACTTCACCAATCTGAATATCGGTGGCGTAAAGGCTGATGGCAGCGACGGTGTGAGCGAAGTTTCCTATATCATGCTCGAAACGATCGAAGAACTTCATATCCTGCAACCCGGTAGCGCTATCCATGTCAGTGCCCGTACGCCTGAACGTTTCCTGCGTGCCGGTTGTAAAGTGATCCGCCAGGGACATGGTTATCCGTCGGTGTTTAATCCCGATGTCTATATCCAGGAACTGATGCGCCAAGGCAAAACGTTGCAGGACGCCCGCGAAGGCGGTTGCAGCGGTTGTATCGAGGTGGGTGCGTTCGGTAAGGAAGCATACGTGCTGACCGGTTATCTGAACGTTCCGAAGATACTGGAAGTAACGCTCCATAACGGCGTAGATCCTGTATCGGGCCGCAAGGTGGGACTGGAAACCGGCGATCCGCGTACTTTTGCCAATTACGACGAACTGTATGCCGCTTTTATGAAACAGGTTCATTACTTCGTGGATATGAAAATGCGTGTAAGCAACTATATCGACCGGATGTTTGCCAAATATGCTCCGGCAACGTTCCTTTCCCTGTTTATTGACGATTGTATTGCCAAGGGGCGCGATTATTATAACTGTGGTCCGCGTTACAATACGACTTATATACAATGTACCGGATTGGGTACGATTACCGACAGCCTCGCTTCCCTGAAGAAACATGTCTTTGAAGACAAACGTTTCTCGATGGATGAAATGTTGAAGGCAATGGCCGACAATTTTGTCGGAGCGGAAGTGATGCGCCAGACTATCCTGAACCGCACACCGTTCTTTGGTAATGACGATGCCTATGCCGACTCGATTGCCGTAAAAGTATTCGACGACCTGTATGATGCCATCGAAGGCAAGCCGAATACGAAAGGCGAATGCTTCCATCTGAATATGCTCTCGACTACCTGCCATGTCTATTTCGGTAAGGTGATGGGAGCGACTCCTAACGGCCGCTTGGCGGAAAAGGCTATTTCCGACGGTACTTCGCCTTCGCATGGCGCCGATACTCATGGGCCGTCTGCCGTAATCAAGTCATTGGGCAAGCTTGACCAGGTAAAAAGCGGCGGTACGTTGTTGAACCAGCGTTTTCTTCCGAGCCTGCTGAAACGCGAAGAAGATATATCGAAGCTGGCATCCTTGATCCGCAGTTACTTTGCTTTGGGCGGACATCATATCCAGTTCAATATCGTGGATACGGAGACATTGTATGCCGCACAGAAATGCCCGGAAGATTATCGCGACCTGTTGGTGCGCGTAGCCGGCTACAGTGATTACTTTAATGATATGAATGCCGACTTGCAGGCAGACGTGATTGCCCGTACGGAGCAGGAAAGTTTCTAAAATGAGTTTAATATTCGATATTAAGCGCTATGCAATAAACGACGGGCCGGGCATCCGGACAACCATCTTTATGAAAGGATGCCCGCTGTCGTGTGTATGGTGTCACAATCCGGAAGGTTTGTCCAGCCGGAAGCAGAAGCTATATACAAAGAAGAAATGTATCGGATGCCGCACCTGTGTGGAGAATTGCCCGCAAAAGGCATTGACATTGACACCGGACGGAATCGTTACTGACTCTTCTCTTTGTAATTTGTGCGGTACCTGTGCCGAGGTCTGTCCCGCCATGGCGATGGAGATATCCGGTACCGAATATTCCATCGATTATCTGATGGGAGAGATTGAAAAGGAAACGGTCTTCATGGACCGGTCGGAGGGAGGCGTTACCTTCTGCGGCGGGGAGCCCTTGCTTCATCCGGATATGTTGCTCGAGTTGTTGCACCGTTGCGGGGAACTGGGCATCCATCGGGTTGTCGATACGACATTGCATGCGAAACCGGAGACTGTCAGGGAAGTGATGGAGCATACGGAGCTTTTCCTAGTCGACCTTAAACACATGGATTCGGACAAACATAAGCTGTATTGCGGAGTTTCTAATGAGCTGATATTGTCGAACTTACGCATGATAGCGGATGCCGGCCATGAGTTTCATATCCGTATTCCTTTGATAGAAGGGGTGAATGCGGATGAAGATAATATCACCCACTCGGCCGCCTTCCTGGCTTCTTTGCCCTGGAAGTACCATACGGTGAATCTGCTTTTATATCACGATATAGGCAAGAACAAACATGAGAAACTCGGGACGGTGTATAACCCGAACCACTATCCGATGGCAACGCCGTCGGAAGAAACCGTACAACGTTGCAAGGATATTTTCAGCGCGTATAATATTAATGTAATAATTAGGGGATAATTTATTATCCCCTAATTTATTTTGTATTCCTTTCCCTGACAGCCTGTACGCCATTACGGCAACAACTAACTGTAAATAGCCTAAGCCCTAGTTGCTTAGTGCCGATATTTTATCTCAAACCCCCCCCTATCTTTTCTGTTTTTGGGCTTGGTGCTAATTGATTTTGAGCTAGCCCGTAATTAATTTGAGCAAGGTCGCAATTGATTTTGAGCTAGCTCAAAAGTAAAAAAAGTAGGGAGAAAAAAGTTAAGCTCTCATAAGAAAAAGAATAGAATGTGCAGAGAAAAGGAATAATATATAGAATGTCGAGATCAATACACAAACGATTATACGACGTATCTGAT
>JAJPZM010000044.1 GCA_021204335.1 Parabacteroides sp.
TGTCGAAAGTCTAAAATATACTCCCGAATCTGGGTGGAATATTCTTTCTAAATATTTATAAATTTGTTAAAACCTCAAGTTGTATTATGAAATACATTTGGTTATTAGTGTACCTATGTTTTGCTAGGTGGCTTCCTTCAACTGATAATACTCTACCAGGCAGAGTATTGTGCGAAAATTCAGGTCTTTAGTGGGGGGGGGAGATGCCTCGATTCTTATGGGAAGAATATAAATATTGAACATTTGGCGGATTTTGGCAAAGGAACAGGTATTTCAATCGGTGATAACTCTGGGTTAGGAATCAGATGTCGCGTAAGAGGACCACTTTGCATAGGCAACGATGTAATGATGGGACCTGACGTTGTTATATTAAGAGGAGGGCATGGTTATAAAGAAATAAATATTCCTATGAACCAACAACCAGTTCCTGAGGCTCAACAAACACAGATAGGTAACGACGTGTGGATTGGAACTCGCGTAATTATTATGCCTGGTGTGAAAATTGGCAATGGTGTGATTATAGGAGCTGGAGTAGTCGTCACGAAAAATGTTCCTGACTATGCTATTGTGGGCGGAGTTCCTGCTAAAATTATAAGTTACAGAAATAATTAAACTACATAAAAATGGAAGAAGAAATCAAAATTTGCGTAATCGGTCTCGGTTACATAGGGCTTCCTTTGGCACGCTTATTCTCAACAAAGTATAAGACTATAGGTTTTGATATGAATCAAGGCCGTGTAGATGCACTTATGGGTGGGCATGATGCCATACTGGAAGTTGCAGATGACTTGTTGCTGGATGCTATTAATAATCATGGTTTTGTATGTACTACGAAGTTAGGGGATATTAAGGATTGTAACTTTTATGTGGTAACTGTTCCTACTCCGGTAGATGATAATAATCGTCCGGACTTGCGGCCGTTATGGGGTGCTAGTGAAACCGTTGGTAAAGTGATATCAAAAGGTGATATCGTGGTATATGAATCTACAGTGTATCCGGGCGTAACGGAAGAGGAGTGTCTGCCTGTGGTAGAACGTGTATCCGGCTTGAAATTTAATGTAGATTTTTATGCAGGTTATTCTCCCGAACGTATTAACCCGGGTGACAAGGAGCATACGGTAGAGAAAATCAAGAAGGTGACTTCAGGTTCAACACCGGAGATTGCAGACATTGTAGATAGTGTGTACAATTCAGTTCTGGTGAATGGAACACACAAAGCTCCTTCCATCAAAGTAGCTGAGGCCTCAAAGATTATCGAGAACTCACAGCGTGATGTGAATATTGCTTTTATGAATGAGTTGGCTAAGATATTCAATGCAATGGGTATTGATACGAATGATGTTATCGATGCGGCTGCATCCAGGTGGAACTTTATTAAATTGAAACCGGGTTTGGTAGGTGGTCATTGCATCAGTGTAGACCCTTATTATCTGATTCAAAAGGCGCAAGTGTATGGTGTACTTCCTCGTGTAATGTACTCTGCCCGTCGTTTGAATGATGGTATGGGTGATTTTGTGGCTAATTAGGTAATCAAGTTGATGAATAAGAAGGGGGTGATGGTAAAGGATGCAAGGATTCTGTTACTGGGTATAACTTTCAAGGAGAATTGCCCCGATATTCGTAATACAAAGATTGTGGACATTTATCACACATTGTCAGAATATACCAATAATATCACCATCTTTGATCCGTGGGCTAATGCAGAGCAGGTGAAGCAAGAATACGATATTGAGATTACTGATAAGAAGATGGATGCATTGAAAGGAGAGTTTGATGCTGTAATTCTTGGTGTGGCACACGATGCTTTCAAACAGGAGGATATCCGTTTGTTCTTGGCACATGAGAATGGAGTGGTATATGATGTGAAGGGTATCCTGAATCGAGAAATGATAGATGATAGATTGTGATGCTATCCGTTATTTATCCAGTATATAATGAAGCAAAATATATTGAAGTCTGTATTCAATCTATTTTGCTTCAGGACTATCCGAAAGATGAGTTGGAGGTCTTGTTTGTAGATGGTATGGGCAAGGACTGTACACGGGATGTTATTTTGGGGTATGCCAAACAGCTCCCTTTTATTCGTTTGTTGGATAATGTCAAGCGAATTGTACCGGTGGCAATGAATATTGGTATTGCGGTGGCGAAGGGGGATATTATCATGCGCCTGGATGCGCATGCTGAATATCCAACTAATTACTTCTCAGAACTGACGAAACAACTGAAAGAATTGAATGCGGATAATGTAGGGGCTGTTTGTATTACGCTTCCTATGAATGAGAGTGCGACTGCGAAGGCGATTGCAGCGGTCTTAAGTAGTAAATTCGGTATGGGAAACTCTGCTTTTCGCGTGGGGGCAAAAGAGGTTTCTCGGGTCGATACGGTTCCTTTTGGCTGTTGGCCTCGGTCTGTGTTTGATCGGATTGGTATGTTTGATTTGGAGCTTGTACGTAATCAAGATGACGAATTTAATGGTAGGTCGACAAAGGCTGGTGGTTTAATTTATCTGTTGCCTCAGGTGGAAGTTAAATATTTTGCACGTGATAAAGTGAGTAAAGTAGCTAAGATGTTCTATCAATATGGTTTGTTCAAACCTTTGGTCAATAAGAAATTGGGCGCTCCGGCCACTTTGCGTCAGTTTATTCCTTTGTTGTTTGTGTTGGGATTGGCTTTGGGGTTCATTATTTCATTGATATGGCCTCTTTTTACGTGGGTGTATTGTACAGGGATTATTCTTTATCTTTTATTGGCGTTGATGTTTTCGGTAAGATCAAGCCGTAATCCAAAACAAATTTTCATTCAAACAGGAACCTATTTTATTGTTCATCTCAATTATGGATATGGATATATTATCGGTCTGTGGAAATTATTGACCAAGCAATCATTTAATGTACAAAATAATAGATAATAAAATGAATACTAATTAAATAATCCCTTTTCTCCCCCTCCCGATATGACCATCGAGGAAGTTAATGAAGTGCGTGACGCTATATTGTCGGGTTGGATCACTACAGGTCCGCGGACAAAAGAATTGGAACATCAGATTGAGGCATTTGTACATGCGGATCGTTGTGTGTGTCTGAACTCTGCTACGGCTGCGATGGAGGTGGCGTTGCGTTTGTTAGGGGTAGGACCGGGTGATGAGGTGATTGTGCCGGCTTATACCTATACGGCTACGGCAAGTGTAGTGTGTCATGTGGGTGCAAAGGTTGTGATGGTGGATTCTACGACTGATGACTGGCAGATGGATTATAACAAGGTGGCTGAAGCGATCACCCCGAATACCAAGGTTGTGATACCTGTGGATTTAGGAGGGGTGATGTGTGATTATGACCGTCTGTTTGCTGCTGTGGAAAGCAAGAAGGATCTGTTCTCTCCAGAGAATGATCTGCAAAAGGCTATCAGACGGGTTGCAGTGATGGCCGACTCGGCTCATGGATTTGGTGCTCAGTGGCATGGTAAGATGAGTGGTGAAGCGGCAGACTTTACTTCGTTCTCGTTTCATGCGGTGAAAAACTTTACTACAGCCGAGGGGGGCGTTGGCTTGGAAGAACTTTGAAGGTATGGATACCGAAATGCTTTACAAGCAGTGTCAATTGCTTTCTCTTCATGGACAGAATAAGGATGCGTTGGCTAAAACAAAGTTAGGTGCATGGGAGTATGATATCATTGCTCCATTGTATAAATGTAATATGACGGATATAATGGCTGCACTTGGTCTTGTACAGATGAAACGTTATCCGGCTATGCTGGAACGCCGTAAGGCTATCATTGAAAGGTACGAAGAGGTTCTGAAGGAAAGTGGTATCCGGTATCAAACATTGCCTCACTACGGGGAGGATCATCGAAGTTGCGGACATCTTTTTATCTGTCGTTTGTTGGATAAGATGTTGGAGGAACGTAACGAAATTATCATCAAGATGGCTGAACGGGGTATTGCTTGCAATGTCCATTACAAACCGTTACCTATGATGACTGCTTATAAGAATATGGACTTTGAAATTAAAGATTTTCCGAATGCCTACAACTTGTTTAAAAATGAGATTACATTGCCGTTACATACCTGCTTGACGGATGATATGGTTGAGTATGTTATCGTTAATTTATAGAAGTTGTTAAGTGAAACGATTCATTGATATAGTTGCAAGTGGATTGGGATTACTTGTGTTAAGTCCCGTCTTCTTATTTCTTGCTGTTTGGATAAAGTTGGATAGCAGAGGACCGGTGTTTTATCGGCAGGTTCGTGTCGGGAAAAACAACAAGGACTTTCGCATATACAAATTTCGTTCCATGCAGGTAGGAGCAGATAAAGGGAGTCTTATTACGATTGGAGGACGTGATCCTCGTGTGACTGTTTCCGGTTATTACATCCGTAAGTATAAGCTGGATGAGTTGGCGCAATTGATCAACGTGTTCAATGGAGATATGAGTTTGGTGGGACCTCGTCCTGAGGTTCGTCGGTATGTGGACTTTTATGACGAAGAGCAGAAGAATGTGCTAGCTGTCCGTCCGGGGATCACCGATTATGCTTCAATTGAGTATATGGATGAAAATGTATTGCTTGAGAGGTCTGACAATCCAGATAAGACTTATATAGAGGAGATTATGCCGGAAAAGATCAGGCTTAATATGCGGTATATAAACAATCCTACTTTGATTGAATACTTTAAGATTATATTCTTGACCATTTTCAAAATTGTACGTTAGTTTTACCTGAAAGATATAGATACATTCTGAAATGAAAGTCAAAAAACAATCTCGCTCTAATTTTAGTGTTTTTACATTGTAAACTCGCTCTAATTTTAGTATTTTTGTGCTGTAAACTCGCTCTAATTTTAGAAACAGTATGGGATACCTGAAGAGAAAAATCGATACTTTTTTGTCGGAATGGAAGGCTGATCCAGAACGTAATCCTTTGATAGTAAAAGGAGCAAGGCAAATTGGTAAGACCGAATCTGTCATGCATTTTGCAAAAGAAAACTACGAAAATGTCATTTATATCAATTTTGTAGAGGAGCCTCAGTACAAAGATATAACGGCGGATGGATATAAACCGGAGCAGATCCGTAAGAATATTTCAAGGTTGAATATCGATGTGAAGTTCGAGGGAGGAAAGACACTTATCTTCTTCGATGAACTACAGGAGTTTCCCGACATAGCAACAGCCTTGAAATTCTTTAAGATTGAAGGTCTGTATGACGTGGTGTGCTCGGGATCGCTTTTAGGTGTGAATTATCATACGATCGAAAGTAATAGCGTAGGATATAAGACGGATTTTCTGATGCGTTCGATGGATTTTGAAGAATTTCTTTGGGCGAAAGGATATGGATTCGACATTGCAGAAGAACTGTTGGCACATATCCGGGAACGAAAGCCGTTTTCCTCGCTTGAACAAAAACTATATATGGGGTTGTTTCGCGATTATTGTCTGGTGGGTGGAATGCCGGCTTTGGTGAGCCGATATATACGGAACGGGACATTCGAGGGGATTTTGCAGATGCAACGCCAGTTGGTTGCCGACTATCAGGAAGATGTTCGTAAATATGCAGAGGGTATTGAGCAGACACGTATTTTGAATGTATTCAACCGTATTCCGGTGCAGTTGGGACGCGACAATAAAAAATTCCAAATCTCTAAGGTCGCTTCGGGTGCTAAGAATAAGGACTATTGGGGATGTATCGAGTGGTTGAACGACGCTGGTGTAATTATGATATGCTATTGTCTGAATTTTCCGGAATTGCCGTTGAAAGGGAATTATGATGACAGTAAATATAAACTTTATTTTGCAGATACCGGACTGTTGATCGCTTTGCTTGACGACGAGGTGCAAGATGATCTGCGGAAAAACTGTAATTTGGGAACATGCAAAGGGGCACTCTATGAGAATATCGTGGCAGAGGCTTTGACCAAATCGGGGGCAGGTTTATTCTATTATAAACGGCAAGATTCCACGTTGGAGGAAGATTTCTTTATGCGGACGAAAGATTGCTTGGTTCCGGTGGAAGTGAAAGCTGCCAATGCCACTTCGAAATCACTACAAACGTTGATAAAGAGTGATAAATATGCTGATATCCAATGGGGAATAAAATTGGTGGACGGTAATATCGGTTATGCCAACGATGGGGTTCCCTTAACCTTATTTTGTTCATTTTTTTTGTAACCGTATTTAACTTATAAATAACCAACCGGTTGTTAACCCCCCCCCCCCCCCGGCCCCCTCATCAGGAGGGAGACAGGGGGGCTAGATGCAGGCGGAGGATGAGGCCAGGGACTGTCACTGGCTGCCCCTCAAATCCGCCGATACTCCCACTCGGCATCAAAACAAGGACATGCCTTGGGTGCATGCGATGCGAGACGGTTATGCCCGGTGATGAGGGCTTGCGGGTAGAGACGGCGGAGGATCGTCAGCAACTCCTCCAGGCGTTCGCGCTGGCGGGGCGTACGGGTGTCGGCAGGATGCCCGTCGGGATCAAGACCGCCCTCGTAACAGATACCTATGGAGCAATGATTCAGGCCTTTTACATGGGCACCCACCTCACCAAGCAGGCGAGGATGGGTGGTAGTCCCGTCGGTACGGATGTAAAAATGGTAACCGGTCGTGCGAAAACCTCTGCTTCGGTGGTCGCATTCCAGCTGCTCGGCGGTATAAGGCCGGTTGCAGCGGGTGGCGAAACAGTGGATCACGATAAAGCGGACGCTCTCAGTGGCATGACGCATGAGTCCGGCCTCGTCGCGCAGGGCAGTTTCGCGGATAGGTACCATGGCTACATGCAAGATTGGAGTCCCAAGGCTCCTAAAAGGGTGGCTACTACGGTGGCGATTACCTTTAATACGACTCCCTAGATTTTGCGTTTGGGATTTTCGGGTGCCGGATTGGTTTCAATGATTTGTTGCATGTGTTTGTAAATTTAATGGTTTTATTCGATTACTGGTCTGTCATCATCCTCTTCTTCGTCAGGAAGTTGCGTACCGTTGATGTTTACTTTTACCAGGGACGTTTTTTCTCCCAGGAGCGAGTAGCGGCGGTAACCGTTGATGACCGTGAACGAAGGGGTAAAACCGGGGAGGATGCTCCGGATTTGCGTGGCTTTCACCTCTTCGGCAGTTTCAACCCCTTCCCCCGTGATAAAGCGGTTGTAGACTGTTCCGAATCCGAGCAGCTCTACTTTGTAGCCTTTTTGGAGGTTCAGGATGACATAGCGTTGATAACGGTCCAGGACATTCAGCACATCCCCTTTGGTAAGCGACGATTCCTCGGCGATTTGCTCGGCGGCATCGCGGGTCGAAAGCGTCCCATAATAAAAGGGCGCGGGTTTGAACACTTCTTTCCGGGGCTCTTCACCCGGAACTCTGTACTTGCGAACTAAAAAAGCTTGTGGCATACGCTTTGATTTTGATGGTTTAACAATGTTTACAATGCAAATATACGGCAAGGCCCAGGCGACAGTGATGCCGAATGATGCGGTAAGGCGGGAAATCCGTAGTTTCTGACGATGGGCATTCTTAACTCCTCACACTGGGCATTCTTGTCCCTTTATACTGCCCATCCTTAGCACCTAACAATGGGCATCATGGATTCATTACCAGCCGGGTTCTCCGAGGTAGCTGACGATCAGCCGGACCTGCCGGGGCGTAAAGAAACGTTGGGCAGGGGAGTAGCCGCTCAGGAGCAGCTCTTCGTGCAGTTGTTTGCAGCGGATGATCCAACGGCGCAGGCGGTTGCAAGCCTGGTGGGGAGCCAGCTCCGGAAAGTAGAGACGGGCGAAGTCTGATTTGCGAAGGGGATAGGACATTTTAATGAATAATTAATAGTTAATAATTAATAATTGGCGATGATTGGGTGGTGTGACAGGTGCGAAGATAGTGAGTGCCGTTTTGTAAACTTTTTGGATATACAAATAAAATACGGGGTGCCTTTAAAGGGAGGCCGGTATTTATTTATTTTCTCGCATAGTTTACAAAAAGGGGGTATTATTCTTCACAACCGTCACAACGAGCATAGATCAATCACCGTGAGGCTCCTCTTCCTGCGGTTCGGGCAAGATGGTGGCGACCTCGTCGGTGGCTCGCTCAATGACCCGCCAGAAGTTGCCGTTACGAGTATGCAAGCGTTCGAAACCAAGTTCTTTCATGATGCGTCCCACTTGTGCAGTTGTCAGCCGGATGCTGTTGCCGAAACGGGCGACAATTTGGCTGGCGGTGATGTAGCGGCCCTTTTCCAATCCGTAGGGTTTACGATAAAAGGCGAGGATCAGTTCACGGGCGGGGTTGGGTGTCTCGAAACGCCGGTTGCGCCGGTTGAGTTCGTCGATCTCTTCCCCTTGGAACCAGTAACGGAAACCGCTGTCGAGCAAGGCCTTTGCCTGTGCATAGACGGCATCGTGGTCGATCGGGTGTTCCCATGGGTTGTCGATGTCCGTCACTTCGAAGACCAACCAGCGGCGGTTGCCGGTGTCGTCGGTGAGGAAGAGCGGGTTGTTGCCGGTGGCGCAAAAAGAGGCGACGTGCGGCAAACGAACCTTGTTTCGTCCGTAGGGCAGGCGTTCGTCGATGTAGAGCGCGGTGGTCATCGCCTTGAGCTGGTTCAGCTCCGTCGGACGCATGGTGTCGATCTCTTCAAAATTGACCAAAAGGAACTCCGAGAGTGTCAAGAGGTTATCCTTGCCGAGCCGCTGGCTGTTGGTCTTTGTCGTGAAATAACGCCGGAGGCAGGGCGGCAGCAGGTTTTGCATGAAAGAGGTCTTGTAGCTTCCCTGGCGGCCGATCAGTACGAAGATGACATGGTTGACCGTCCGTTCGTCCAGTGCACCGGCTAGCATGCCCACGAGCCAGCGGCGGAAGTAGGAGGCGAATTTTCCGGGAGAATTATCCGTTGTATGCACCATTGCGGCGAGCCCGCCGATCGGGTCGCTCGTACCGTCCCAGGGCGGGAGGGAATCGAGATAGTCTGCCAACGGATGATATTCGGGTACGAAGTCGCTGGTCAACAGGGTGCGCAGCCGGGAAATATCCGCATTGATACCCTCTTTTTGCATGGCACGCCAAAGGGAGTTCTCGATGGTGTCGGTCATACGTTGCCACTCTTCGCCACCTTGCAGGCGTACTTCCGCCTGTTGGGTGAGCCGGTTGCGCCGGATTTCCATGTAACCGTCGATGAAATGCTCCATCTCCTCGACCGAAGCGTAATTTCGCGTGCGGGTTTCGCCGGAAGCCGCCCGTTCGAACTTCCGGAGTTTTTGTGTGGCATGTTCGGCAGTCAGCGCGTAGCAGCTTTTCGCTGTGGAGCGGACGGTAGCCGCGTCGTAGTCGGCAAACGTATCGAGTGCCCATGCCGTAGCCTCCTGTTCCGGGATGCCGAACCGGTTCATCCAGTAGAGGCAGCGGCAGATGTAATCGTTGTGGCTGTGTGCTTCGTAGGCGATCCCTTCCTGTTCGACGAGGCGGCGCACGGTTGGGGCTGCCCGGGAAACCGAAGGCTTGCGACCGCGTTTTTCCGTTTTGCCTGCCTGCTTGCCGGTTTTTTCATCGGGCAGCGAGAAAAGGAGTGCGTCGGGGCGATAGAGCGCGTCGGGGTCGTGGCAGATGACGGACATGCGGGTCGAGTTCTTGCACTTGGCATCATATTCGATGCCGGTCAGCCGGGCGTAATGCTTGTTGACTGTCTGTCAGGCAAGCGGGAAACTGTGCTTCGTAACCTCCGCATCCATGCGGGCGAACACTCGGATGCCGCCCCCGGAGATCGTGGTGTGGGCGAGGAAGGTATGCGGGTCGTCCTTGACAAAGGTGAGCGTCAGGGCGAACCGTTCGGGCGGGATGCCGTCGATGTCGACCATAACGAATCCGGAATAGCTGATGATGTGTGCGGAAGTGCGCCCGCCGGTGAGCGCAACCGAAGCGACGAAGGCGGGTTGGTTTTGTTTGATCCGGTCTTTTTCCGTCTTCAACTTTTGGATAAGCAGGTTGTCGCCGGCCTGTTCCGCCTGGTGCAAGCGGGTGATTGTCTGCCGGTACAATCCGGTTTGTACTTGATGGAGCGGCCCTGTCAGTTCATCGACAATCGTTTCCCACGAAACGGAAACCGGCGTTGTCGCCCGCAAGGAGGCAAAACGGCTTGGCTGGAATGGAAAAGGGGTTTGATTCATACTAACATCAGTTTATTGGATTAAAAAATA
>JAJPZM010000465.1 GCA_021204335.1 Parabacteroides sp.
TTAAGTAACACTATTATTAATATTAAATTAAAGAATTATGAACAAAAAGTTTTCTGCGTTAGTAGCTGCACTGTTAGCTTCGGGTGGATTGTTCTACGCTGTAGACGCAATGATCCTTCCGGCTGGCGATGGGGTGGCTAAAACATTTGTAGGGGCGGTAGCTCAGAGAAGTGCCGGTGAGACAATAACCGGTTACACGTTGAGTGCTGCCGCTTTTGCTGCAGATGCATGTACTTGGTCTTTGGAAAAGAATGGAGAAAAATGGCTCTTGAAAGCCGGAGAAGGTTTCTATCTGAATGATCAACTGGAGGTACAAGAAGGTAAAGCCGGTATTGCCGGATTTACAATTGCTGAAGGTGTAATTTCCGGGCTGTTTATAAACAACGGTGAATTGTCTACTACAGGTAACACTCCAGCGGGATTGTTCCTTACTACTGGTGAAATTGCTGGTACAACTAATGGTACTTATGTATTGGGTCCAGTAGCTTATGGAGATGCAGCGTTAGTACCTTTGGATAATAGTAGCCTTGGCTTAAAGCTTGTAGCTGCAAGCAAGGCTACCGTGCAAGCTGCTGTATTTGGCACGGGAGGAAGTGTGTCTCCTGTCTTTACTGTAGAAGCTGGTGAGGGCGAAGATGTCTCTCTCTATCTTAAATTGGGTGATGGTGCTTATTTATTATCTGATGGAACTGATCTTTCTATTGGTCCAAAGCCAACTCAGGCAACTGCTAGCTCAGTTATCTCAATCGAAGGTTCAACTAATAAAGTAAAAATTGGTGAGAAATGGTTGGTTAATACAACTGGTGAGCTCTCTCTTGGTAACGCGACAGCAAATGGTAATGTCTACGCATCAACACTGGCTGTTGCAGTTGATGGTACACCAACAAAAGCAGCAACGGTGACTGATGCGAATAGTATTGCTCTATTTACTTTAGAAAATACTGAAATAGCAGCTACCGATTATAAAGTAACCTTTACTCCGGCTGTCTTAGCAAGCAATACGATGGTTAGTTTGGGTAATGTATCCGGGACTGATTTTGAAAATGTTGATGAAACTCAGAAGTTTGTTTTAGATGGCGGAGCGTTAAAACTGGGTGCGAAATTCGTTACATTTGATGGTAACGGTATTCTATTGGGAGCAACCGCCAATAACTTTACATTGCAAAATGATGGAAGTTTAGCATACGGAGCAAATAAATTAGCTGTAGACGAACTGGGTAATGTAGTTACTACCGGTGGCGAACCGTTGTATCTGTATAACGCAGTAAATACAATAGAAACCAATAATGAATCAAGCGCTTCAGCATTTGTTGTGTCAAAGAAAGTGATGGGAAAAGCTCCTGTTACCAATCTGACAGACGAAATGGTTACCACTGTAACTGCTAAGATATTGGACTCATCTAAACCGGGTGCAGATGTTCCGGGTATGGAAGATATAACAGTTTCTGATGACGGTGAAATAACTATAACTGAACCAGTTTCTAATATTCCTGCTCCTCATGCAATCGTTACAGCTACTGGGACTCTTTCTGTGAATAGTAAGGGCGAAGTTGTATATCTGTCAGGAACTGATGCAGCAAATTCTACATCTTGGATTCTGAAAGATGGCAAGTATATGAGTGTAGAACAGTCGAAGTTGGGTAAAGCTAATATCTGGTTGGCTATTGCTACAAATCTAGCTTCTGTTTCTAAATCTGCAACAACAACTTCATACATATTGGTTGCAGATAAGGCTAAAGGTCTTGATGCAAAAGCAACTGCAACCGGAATAGAATTAGCAGGAAGTGCTATTAATGCAACCCTAACTACAACCGGGACAGCAGTACCAGTATCAGTTACATTGGAAAAAGAAAGCTGGTTGACATCTAATGTTTCTGATGGCAAAACAGTAGTTTTGGGTAATGGTACTTCTGCGTTCATTAGTGATGAAAATGGTAATGTTACTGCTAATATCAACAATGCTGCTCTTTGGGTAATAAGCATGAATGTTAGAGGTGATGGTAACTACAACTATACTTTCAAACTGAAAGATACAGACAAATATCTGACAGTGGGTGGTGCAAAAGATTTCGTTGCTGAGAAGTACGAAGGAACATTTGCATTGAAGACTGCTGACGGAAAATATCTATCTATCCCTGGTTCGGGTTCTGCTTCTTTAACAAATGGATCAACTTCTTCTGTTCTGTATGGCGTTCCGGTTGCTGTTCAACCTTTCACCGCTGAAGAAATCCTTACCGACCATGGTACACTGATAAGCTTCAACCTGTCATTGTGGGATGAAAAAGATGGTGTTTCTGAATTAGTTCAGAATCCGTTTGCAGATGCTGATTTGGTGCCGGTATATTATAACAGTGGCACTAAAACATTCACTCCGATTACAGCTGATAATGCAGTAATACTAGGAAATCCGAGCACTTTCTTACTGAAGAAAGGTAATAGCTATATCGTTGTTGAAACAACTAAAGATTCTGAATGGAGTAACATCAACACCGAACTGGTTAAGGGTGGCTACAAGTTTGTCACTTTGAGCGAGAAAGCAATGACTGATGTAATGCAGACCGGTAAATGGAAAGACGGCTCTTATGCTCCATACTTTACATTCAACTACGATCAGAATAGTGTGGAAAATGGTGAAGCAACAGCTAATACTCCTATCTATACTATCTCAGTATCTGATAAGGATAAAGCGAATGCAAGTAACGTTTCTACATTCACTATTAAAACAGGTGCACAGGCTGGTACTTATCTGACAACTTCTTCAGAGCCTTCTTACTGGGTATACGCTGAATTCAGCGCAAACAACGCAGTTCGCGGTGATTCTGATAAGGATTACAACCCGCTGAACATGAAGTATGTGAATATTACATTCGTCAATCATCCGAGCATAACTTGGAATAATATTAAACTGAATGGCAAAGTTCTAGGTGCAGCCGGAAAACCTGCTGATGCAGATAACTTCTTGTTCTCTAAACCGGAAGGCCAGTGGGCTGTCCAGATGACTGCTGCAACTGCTGCTATAGCTAAAGGTGAATCTTTGGATAACGTTTACGGCTTTACTTTTGTAAACCGTGAAAACAACACAGAGAAGTATAAAGTTAGCAAAATGTATTACCTGGGTAACAACAAGTATGCTGTTGCTTATGACAATGGTCAGGCTGAATTTGCTACAGGTGACGTTGCTCTGCTTCGTGATACAATCGCAATCACTCCGGTAGAAGGATTGAAGAATGACAGAATCCAACGCGACGGTTACAAGAACCTCACAGCTGAAGAAGTACAGGATCAATTGTTCAACCTGTTGGTAGCTTCTACAGAAGAAGATTACTATGTAGGTGAAAATCATACAGCTAAGAGTCACTTCCTGGGCTTGTCTCACAATGCAGACGCTGCTGTAAACTGGAGAATCGTTCCGCTGACAGCTGCCAGAGCTTATGATGCAAACAAAGATCTGACACAGGCTTCCGACTCTGTATATGTATTCAATCATCCGCAGTATTACAAAGCTTCCGACAAGAAGTTCTATCAGTATAACGATACATTGGCTATCATCGGCTATGCATTGCAGAATGCCGCTAACGATGAATTCCTGACATACGAAAATCCGCAGACAACAGATATCCTGTCAATGATTTGCAATCCGAACTTCAAATTATACAAGACAACTAAGAATATCTCTGAGGCTTACCGTTTCGTATTGAAAGAAAAAGGTACTGACTTGTATAATATTATTGGTGTTGATTATCCGACTTACGATAATGAAGGTTTTGTAAATAAGGCATATATTGATAGACCTTATGCTAAATTGAATCTGGAAAATAAACTGTACGGTGCAACAACACTGACAAAACAGGGTGCAGTAGAAGTAGAAGATGCTTACGCTCAGATTAACTCTAACGACCTGTTCAAAGTACAGATGGTAGGTGCTCCTGAATACCGTCTGCAGAGCATGGGTGATACGATCCGCATCTTCCGTCAGGAAAATGAATACGATCAGATGTTTGAAAAGGGTGAATTCTTGAACATTGGTAACAAGGCTCAGTTGACAGATATGGCTCCTGCTCTGTATGTTGACACTGCTTATGTAAACCGTGGTAACAATAACCGTTATCAGTATCTGTTGGTTGTTAATCCGGAATATAAGGCTGCAACATTCGACAATGCTAACCATCAGTTAACACCGGATACAACTTATGGTCGCTTCCTGGTTAACTTGGTTGACACAGCTAATGTAGCTTACCAGAACGGTGCTATCCATGCAAACAAGTATATCAACGATACTGAAGCAGGTGAACCGTATGCTAAGTTAGGTTTCGTATATGGTTTCCGCACAGCCGACAAACTGTATATCACCGACAAGAACTATAAGAAGAGTGCGAAAGCTTCTGATGTTATCGACCTGGGTATAAGCAATTTCAACACTGCCAAGTTCGCCTTCCGTTACATTGATCCGATCAACCACGAATCTGACGGTTCATTCAAGATCCAGACAGGTTACTACGACTATGACTCTTACATTGCTAAGAACAAACAGCCGGAAGTAGCAAACAATGGTTATCTGAAGAACATCAACGGTGTAGTAGTTGTAGCTCAGGGTTACGAAGCAGGCGACAAGTTTGATCTGGCAGCAGAACACTCAAACCCGACCGCAAACGAAGGTATCGACGCTGCTTCATTCAGCGTAGCAACCATCGACGGTGCAGTAGTAGTTAAAGGTGCCGAAGGCAAGACTGTTACTATCACTAACGTTCTTGGCCAGACAGTTGCCAACACAGTAATCACTTCCAGCGAAGCAACCATCGCAGTTCCTGCAGGTGTAGTTGTAGTAGCCGTAGAAGGCGAAGCTGCTGTAAAAGCAATCGTAAAATAAGAAAGAATTTATAATCAATAAATTTAAGTTGGCTGCGCGGCGACCCTATATACTAATTAGCCAATTACCCCGCGAGGGCGAACAAGCAGCCGATATTAATACTAAAGTAATGAAATAAAGTTCTTCTGTCAGACCTCTGTGAAGAGCGAAAACAGGCAAAAAACAAGCCCCGGTGGATTCATTTCCCTCGGGGCTTCGTGTTTTGTCTAAAGAATCTCCTCATACAAACTACTCAACCTCTTCCTCAGAAACAAAACTGCATATCTTTTTCGTGAAATCAAGGTGTTGATCGATATTCCGGTCGATTCGGCAATCTCCTTGAAGGGGATGCCTTCCAGTTCCGTCAGTTCGAATACTGTGCGTTGTTCGTCCGGCAATTCGAGCAGGGCGTTTTCCAGTTCTTCCCAAACCATGGAGCGGACAAAGTCCATTTCGGGCGACTGGTCTTCGTCGGGCATCAGGTCGGAGAGTTCACGCAGGAAGGTGCCGTCTTCATCGTAGCCCGTAAGATGAGGCATCTCCTCCTCCCGGTGCTTACGGCTATGGTCGATGATCTGGTTGCGGGCGACGGAATAGAGCCAGGCTGAAATCTGTTCGATCGGATTATCCGCCCGGTCATTTTTCATGAACTGGTAGAATACATTTTGCAGGATATCTTCGCTATCCTCTTTGGATGAGACACGCCGGGCAATAAACCCCTCCAGCTGTGCCTGATAGCTTTTGAAGATATCTGCAAAACGTATGCTTCGCGCGTTGTCCGCAGGAATTTTATTCAAGTGTTCCATTATTGCTGCCGATTGTCGGTATCGGTCTCCTGCACCCTGTTTCTGCCGTTGCGAAAATCAGCCATGTGCTGGCGGATATATTCGCGTCGTTCTTCCCATGACATATTTCTCATCTGTTCGTGAATATGGTCGTGTTCTTCCCTACTGAAAGGGCCGAAGGGTCCGGGGTGTCCGAAATGTCTGAAGTGCCCGAGTTTGCCCATACCGCCAAACAACAGGCGCGACAGTACCATAAAGCCCAGTGCCTGCCAGTAGTTAATGGCTGCCCAACCGATGACCGACGGTATCAGCAGGTTCCATAAATACATGACTGCCAGTCCGCCCAAGGCAAATACAGCGATAAAAATCAATATACCGAATGAACCTCTTATAAATCCTGAATGTCTCATTTTATTTCATCTTTTAGTTGTTATTACTCTGTTATTAATTCGATGGCATGTGTGTGGCATACCTTCGTGCAATTGCCGCAACCGATGCAGTTTTCCGGGTTGGCTACCGTAGCATAGCTGCAACTGCCATTATTCACCATCTTCAACACATCCCTCTTGCACCTTTGTACGCAATGCCCGCATCCGTTGCATTCGTAGGCAAAGACTTGTAAAGATATGACTTCTTTTCTCTTTCTTCCGAACATTTTCTCTTTCTGTTTAGTGATTACTATTTAATTGCTATGGCATGCCTTCTATTCTTGAAGACGACCGGGGCGGAAGAATATTTTAAATAGGAATCGTTTTTTGATGTATATTTTACATTAGTCTGTATATTTGCATCATTCAAAAGTAAATGTGATGAATGATATTGATAATACGCGCGCGTACTGGTTTGTTTTCTTCAACGACCAGTTGCTTCTTCAGAAAAAAGGTGATACCTATACGATTCCTTGCAGTGTAAATTCCCCTCTACCCGTCGGTACGATCCTGAAAGTCGGTACGCTTCAGGAGATACCTTGCCGTACAGCTTCCGTAGAGATACCTTTGGAAGAAACGGTGGAGTATCTGCCGGTCGGTTTGCGGGCATCCTACGATTGCATCGACGGTGCTTTCTATAAGATGGCAGGCAAGGCCTACGAACTGAATTACTGGGATCAGCATAGCCACTTTTGTCCGGTATGCGGGACGAAAACAGTGATGCAAACCGCTATCTCCAAACAATGTCCTGCCTGCAAATACGAAATGTTTCCGGCAGTGTCGGCTGCTATCCTGGTGCTGATCCGGAAAGAAGATTCGATCCTGTTGGTGCATGCCCGTAATTTCAGGGGCTCTTTTCATGGACTGGTAGCCAGTTTCCTGGAAACGGGAGAGACGCTCGAAGAATGTGTACGGCGCGAAGTGATGGAAGAAACAGGTTTGGAGATTAAAAATATAACCTGTTTCGGTAACCAGCCATGGCCCTATCCCAGTAATCTGATGGTTGGTTTTATCGCCGATTATGCCGGCGGAACGATCCGTTTGCAGGACGAAGAACTGAGTGAAGGCGCTTTCTTTACGAAAGAGAATCTGCCCGAACTTCCCCGGAAGCTCAGTCTGGCGCGTAAGATGATCGACTGGTGGCTGGGACAATCCAACGAATAAAATATGTAGAACCTTAAAATAATAGTGTTATGAATAAGAAACTGGTATTTTTATGTTGCGTCGCTTTCCTGCTGCTGGCTTTGCCGATGACAAAAGCCCAGGTAAAGGTTACAACTGCCGATTATCTGCGTGCAGATACTTTCTTGAAATGTGCGAACCGGATGTATTCGGCTGCCGTTCAGCCGGCATGGCTCGATAGTTCGCATTATTTCTGGTATAAGAACCATGAGCGTGGGGGCGATTTCTATTACCTGGTCAATGCGCAGACCGGAAAGAAACAACGGGGAACGGATAAAAAACAACTGGCATCTTTCCTTACCGGCAAACAGAAGGCTTTGGCCGAAACGCTGCTGAAGGAAGATGACGGGAAAGACATGAACCATTGGAGAGAGCGGGGAGAGGCAAAACCGATCGTTTCGCCCGACGGCAAATGGGAAGCATATATCAAAGACAACAATATCTATCTCCGTCCCGCGGGAGAAGACAAGGATCAGAAAAAAGAGGAAACGACCTTGACTATGGATGGGACTACGAATCTGTTTTACAGCTCATATCTGATCTGGTCGCCCGATTCGCGGAAGCTGGCAACAGTCAAGGTACGCGGCGTGCAGGAACGTCGTATCCCGCTGATCGAATCGAGACCGGAAAGCCAACTCCAACCGATTCTTCAATGGCGCGATTATGCGAAGCCCGGCGATGTGTTGGAAGTGTGCCTGCCTGCTTTGTTCGATGTCGAATCGCGAAAACAGATTCCGCTCAACGTAGCTCCCTACGAGAATCAGTTTACTTTATACCTGACCGGTTGGCGTGCCGATAGTCGTGCCTTTACTTTCGAGTTCAACCAGCGCGGACATCAACGGTATATCGTAGGCGAGGTGGATGCGACCGACGGGACAATCCGCCACCCGGTGGATGAACAGGCAAAGACATTCATCCATTATTACCAGAACTACCGTTACGACCTGAACGACGGCAAGGAAATGCTTTGGAGCTCCGAACGCAACGGCTGGCGACATCTGTATCTGATGGATGGAAATACAGGAAAGGTAAAACAACAGGTAACCAAAGGAGAATGGGTTGTGCGCCAAGTTGATTTCGTAGATGAGGCGAACCGCGTTGTTTATTTCTTTGCTTCCGGTTTCAATCCCGGAGAAGATCCTTACAATCTCCACTATTGCCGTATCAATCTGGATGGTACAGGCTTTACAGATATGACGCCGGAGAACGGGAACCACCGCATTTCATTCTCCAAAGACCGGACTTATTTCGTGGATACTTATTCGCGTCCCGATTTCCCGGCAATCAGCCAGTTGAAGAAAACGGCGGATGCCTCGGTCGTTGCCGTACTGGAAAAATGCGATGTCAGCGACCTGGAAGCCGAAGGATGGCAGAAGCCCGAAGTATTCTGTGCGAAAGGAAGGGATGGAAAGACGGATATTTGGGGGAATATTTACCGCCCCACCGGATTTGACGTCTCCCGGTCGTATCCGGTTATCGAGATGATTTATGCCGGTCCTCACGACTCGCATGTGGATAAGGACTTTAAGCCGGCTCATCACCTGATCTCCAAATTGGTGGAGTTAGGTTTCATTGTTGTTTCGATCGATGGTATGGGAACTTCCAACCGCTCGAAAGCCTTCCATGATGTTTGCTGGAAGAATCTGAAAGATGCCGGTTTCCCGGATCGTATTGCCTGGATGAAAGCAGCGGCCGCCAAATATCCGTCGATGGATATATCCCGCGTAGGCATTTACGGCTGGTCGGCAGGGGGACAGAATGCGATGGCTGCCTTGCTGTTTCATAATGACTTTTACAAGGTGGCGGTTGCTTTATGCGGTTGCCATGATAACCGTATGGATAAAATCTGGTGGAACGAACAATGGATGGGCTATCCGGTAGACGAATCGTATAGTGCCTCTTCCAATGTAGATAACGCCTGGCGTTTGAAAGGCAAGCTATTGCTGATAAACGGGGAGCTGGACGATAATGTCGATCCCGCCTCTACCTTGCAGGTAGTAAGCGCTTTGATGAAAGCCAATAAAAAGTTTGAACAACTCTATTTGCCGGGGAAAACCCATTCGTTGGGCGGTCCGTATGAAATGCACCGTATCAACGACCATTTCGTGAGGAACCTCTTGGATCAGGAACCGCCCGAGTGGGAGTAGTTTACTCGTTTTCCAACGCAGTAATCCAAATATCCAGGCATAATTGAGGATAGAGGTAGAAGCTTTCCTGAAGGGTTGCTACGGCTTTCATTTCTTCGGCTATCTGATCGGCTGTTGCAGGATCGGATACGATCAGCAGATCATAGATGATATAAGAAAAGAAGCCGGGCTTGCCTTTCAGGAATTTATCCATAACGAGATAATTCACTCTGGGTGCAGAGGAAAGAACAAAGTTCTTAAAGTCGATGTATTCTTCCGTTTCCATATAAACGTTTGGATTGCTTATATAAGCCATTTCGTCGCATTTCTCGAGGAACCGGTCGAATTTCTCATTGAATACCTTTTTCTCTGTTTTCGTACTCATTCGCATACCTGCATCGATCCTTGCCCGCAAGTCGGGTGTAACTTTATATACATCCGGCTCCTGCGTAATCTCGTAATTAGTGCAGGAAACGAATATCAGGGAAACAGAGGCGAGCAAAAGAGCCAGAATCTGTAATTTAGTCATAATTGTCTTTACTTATTTTAATTTATTTCTTATCTATAAGACGCAATACCCCAAGGATAAGCTGCATCTGAGACGTTCTTTATTTAAACAGTCTTTACTAATAAAACGAATAAATAACCAAAATACTGCATAAAGGTTGAAAAAATATTCAATGTTAGAAATAACTGAACCTTATTCTAATTTAAAAAGCTGATGAATGACAATTAGGTTAAATGATTATCCGCATAATGTCCTATTATAAATTCTGGATTTGAAGTCGGAG